>NZ_JBBIAM010000004.1:0-223772 GCF_054185185.1 Bradyrhizobium sp. UFLA05-153 | reverse complement strand
TACGGCCTCATCCCCGAGTTCGTCGGCCGTCTGCCGGTCGTTGCGACGCTCGAGGACCTCGACGAGACCTCGCTAAAGAAGATCCTGACCGATCCGAAGAATGCACTGGTCAAACAGTACCAGCGCCTGTTCGAGATGGAGAACATCGAGCTGACCTTCGCCGACGAGGCGCTTGGCGCGGTTGCCCGCAAGGCGATCGAGCGCAAGACCGGCGCGCGCGGACTGCGCTCGATCCTCGAGGCAATCCTGCTCGAGACCATGTTCGATTTGCCGGGCCTGGAAGGTGTGGAAGAGGTCGTGATCTCCCGCGAGGTCGTGGAAGGCACGGCGCGCCCGCTCTACATCTACGCCGATCGCTCCGATCGCGCGGTTGAGAATGCCAGCGCCTGAACGGCGCTGGTCTGAGCCTTCGAACCTCTCGAATTGACGGCTGCGGAACATGTATCCGCAGCCGGTGTTGCGTCGCTCGTCCCGCGTGCGTAGGCGCCGAATGGCGCGCATTTTTCAATGGCTTGACACCCCCCGGGTCGATAGCCACCTTAGTGTCAACGGCGAGCAGGAATTCTCTTCAAGATTCGCCTCACTTCGATCTGGCAAGGCCGGTCCAAGCTTAAGGGCCTACTGGTTTTGCGGATCACCTCGGCACCTTGTGGCGGTTGCGCTAGCTACAGCGGGCTGCGTGCAAGGGGGCAAAGCAAAAGGAAAAGGCCATGACCAGTCCCAAACCCCGGCCAACCATCGTTCACGGCGAGGCGCACGCTTATCCCGTGCTTCCGCTGCGCGATATCGTCGTCTTCCCGCACATGATCGTGCCGCTCTTCGTTGGTCGCGAGAAATCGATCCGCGCGCTCGAAGAGGTGATGAAGAACGACGCGCTGATCATGCTCGCGACGCAGAAGAACGCGTCCGACGATGATCCGGCGCCCGATGCGATTTACGAGACCGGTACGCTCGCCAGCGTGTTGCAGCTCCTGAAGCTTCCCGACGGCACCGTGAAGGTGCTGGTCGAAGGGCTCGAGCGCGCGCGCGTGGAGAAGTATACCGATCGCGCCGACTATTATGAAGCAACCGCCGTTGCGCTCGCCGACACCGATGCGAAATCGGTCGAGGCCGAAGCGCTGGCGCGCTCGGTCGTGTCCGACTTCGAGAGCTATGTGAAGCTCAACAAGAAGATCTCGGCCGAGGTCGTCGGCGTCGTGCAGGCGATCACCGATTTCGCCAAGCTCGCCGACACCGTTGCCTCGCATCTCGCGGTCAAGATCGCGGATCGCCAAGGAATCCTGGAGACGCTGTCCGTTACCTCGCGCCTGGAGAAGGTGCTGGGGCTGATGGAGAGCGAGATCTCGGTGCTGCAGGTGGAGAAGCGCATCCGCTCGCGCGTCAAGCGCCAAATGGAGAAGACCCAGCGCGAGTACTATCTCAACGAGCAGATGAAGGCGATTCAGAAGGAGCTCGGCGACGACGATGGTCGCGATGAGCTCGCTGATCTCGAAGAGAAGATCTCCAAGACCAAGCTGTCGAAGGAAGCGCGCGAGAAGGCGCAGCACGAGCTGAAGAAGCTGCGCCAGATGTCGCCGATGTCCGCGGAAGCGACGGTGGTGCGAAACTATCTGGATTGGCTGCTGTCGATCCCGTGGAACAAGAAGTCCAAGGTCAAGAAGGACCTGGAGGCCGCGCAAGCCGTTCTGGATGCCGATCACTACGGGCTCGAGAAGGTCAAGGACCGCATCGTCGAGTATCTTGCGGTGCAGTCGCGCGCCAATAAGCTCACGGGTCCGATCCTGTGCCTGGTCGGGCCTCCCGGCGTCGGCAAGACCTCGCTCGGCAAGTCGATCGCCAAGGCGACGGGGCGCGAATTCGTGCGCGTCTCGCTCGGCGGCGTGCGCGACGAGGCCGAGATCCGCGGTCATCGCCGCACCTATATCGGCTCGATGCCCGGCAAGATCATCCAGTCGATGCGCAAGGCGAAGTCGTCCAACCCGCTGTTTCTCTTGGACGAGATCGACAAGATGGGCGCCGATTTCCGCGGCGATCCGTCCTCGGCGCTGCTCGAGGTCCTGGACCCCGAGCAGAACGCGACCTTCAACGACCACTATCTCGAGGTCGACTACGATCTCTCCAACGTGATGTTCATCACGACCGCGAATACGCTCAATATTCCGGGGCCGCTGATGGACCGCATGGAGATCATCCGGATCGCGGGCTACACCGAGAACGAGAAGGTCGAGATTGCGCGCAAGCACCTGATCCCGAACGCGATCGCCAAGCATGGCCTCGATTCCAAGGAATGGTCGATCGACGACGACGCCTTGTTGCTGATGATCCGCCGCTATACCCGCGAAGCGGGCGTGCGTAATCTTGAGCGTGAGCTGTCGACACTCGCCCGCAAGGCGGTGAAGGAGCTGATGATCTCCAAGAAGAAGTCGGTCAAGGTCACCGAGAAGACTCTGGAAGAGTTCCTCGGCGTGCCGAAGTATCGCTTCGGCGAGATCGAGAGCGAGCCGCAGGTCGGCATCGTCACCGGCCTTGCCTGGACGGACGTCGGCGGCGAGCTCTTGACGATCGAAGGCGTCATGATGCCCGGCAAGGGCAAGATGACGGTCACGGGCAATCTGCGCGACGTGATGAAGGAGTCGATCTCGGCGGCGGCGTCCTATGTCCGCTCGCGGGCGATCAACTACGGCATCGAGCCGCCGCAGTTCGACCGGCGCGACATCCACGTGCACGTGCCGGAGGGCGCTACGCCCAAGGACGGCCCGTCCGCAGGCGTGGCGATGGCCACCGCGATCATCTCGGTCATGACCGGCATCCCGGTCCGCCACGATGTCGCGATGACCGGCGAGATCACGCTGCGCGGCCGCGTGCTGCCGATCGGCGGCCTGAAGGAGAAGCTCCTGGCTGCCGCCCGCGGCGGCATCAAGACGGTGCTGATCCCCGAGGACAACGCCAAGGATCTCACGGAGATTTCCGATGCGATCAAGGGCGGCATGGACATCGTCCCGGTCTCGCGGCTCGACGACGTCGTCGCCCGCGCGCTGGTGAAGAAGCCGGTGCCGATCGTCTGGGAAGAGGATACCAAGGTGACGGTGAAGCCGGACGGTGACGAAGCCGCCGGCGGCCTGACCGCTCACTGAGACCGCCAAAGATGTTAAAACGGCGCCTTCGGGCGCCGTTTTTGTTTCGGGAGCGCGGCATGCAGATCGACGGACAATGCCATTGCGGACGAGTCAGCTACGCGGCGGAGATCGATCCGGAGGCCGTCTCGGTGTGCCACTGCACCGATTGCCAGACGCTGACCGGGTCTCCCTTTCGGGTGACCGCGATCTGCTCCGGGCAAACCATCCGGCTGACCGGCGGAAAGCCCAGGGTCTATGGCAAGCGCGGCGACAACGGCCGGATGCGCTTCCAGCATTTCTGCGGCGACTGCGGCTCCCCGCTGTTCACCAGCGGCGAGGGCACGGAAGCCGACGATTGGGGCATCCGCTGGGGTAGCATCCGCCAGCGCGAGGCCTTGCGGCCCAGCCGCCAGATCTGGTGCCAATCGGCGGCGGTGTGGATCGACGCCGTGCCGGGGCTGCCGGGACGGCCGAGGGATTGATTGATATGCGTTGACGTTCGGCCCTTGCCCCTCCGGGGGGCCTGGGGCTAAAGAGGCGGCGAGGGGCGGTTAGCTCAGCTGGTTAGAGCATCTCGTTTACACCGACATGCGTTGACCGGCGAAGTATCTGAAGAACTTGACGTTCTTGCCAAGCCGCCTATTAGTGCAACAGATACCGCAACAGGAATACGGGCGGTTAGCTCAGCGGAAGAGCGGCTGCTTTACACGCAGCGGGTCGGCGGTTCGATCCCGTCACCGCCCACCATTCCCCGACCTCATCATCACATCATCTGCCGCCTAGGCGCTGCGATCTGGCGCGGCTGGCACCGTGCGCTTGCCGCGATGGACCGACCTTCGATCTTCCTAAGCCTGATCGATCAGACGCGATGGAGGGTCGAGCCGTGAAACCGCATCGCTATCATTCCCACATCAAGTTCCTGGCCATCAGATTGCTGGCCGAAGGCATTGATGGCTACCCGCGCGACGTGATCGAGACAGCGACAGGCTGGCAGTTGCGGCATGCAGTCGGCAGAGCCGTTCGCGAAGCCGTCAATCAGGTGCATCGCGAACGAGCGCCGCAGCAACGCTACTTTTTTGGCGAGCAACATTTCAATCATCTGGTGCGCGAGATCATCGAGGAGGTGCGGCATGCGCAGTCTCGAACGTAAAAAGCGGCGTGCGTTTTATCGGCTGCAAGACTTGAAGACCGATAAGCGTACGAGAGAACGCCGGGAAGAATTTGCAAGGTTGTTGGCCGAAGCGAAAGCGGCGTTGGCCAAGCGACAACAACAACAACAGAGCGAAGGCCAACCTATCGCATAAAAATACCCCTTCGGATGGGCATCAGCTTTCACCCGAAGGGGCTCCTATAGTGACCGCTATGACTGAAGCGCTCGTCGCTGTAGTTTTTGAGATCGTGAACCTGAAAACTGAAACCTGAAAACTGAAGAGAAACTGCCAATGACGCTTTCAGCAATCGACCGTTTTCAGTTTTCTGAAGGATCACGATCATGGGTGACCACAGCAACCAGCGCGAGACCGAGATTAGATCCGCCTCCGAGACGCCGTCTAGCCCAAATCTGGCCGAGCCGATCTCATCGATGTTCGAGGCCGCACCGCGTTACGCGCAACTTGGCTATACCGTCTTTCCGGCAGTGCCGGGCGAAAAGAAATCGTTTAAGTCAGCCGAGTACAGCAAAGACGGTGAGCGCTGGGGTGCAACCAACAACATAGCGCAAGTTCGTCTCGACTTCCGCAAACGATGGCCGAGCCTAGCTGACGGTCAAAGTCCCAATATCGGTCTGCCGACCGGCATCAAGAACAAAGTTTTTATTGCAGATGCCGATACGATCGCAGGTCACGGTAAGGATGGTGTCGGCAATCTCAAGGCCTTTATCGCTGAACATGGCTTTGAATGGCCAGACACGTTGACCGCGATCAGCCCGACCGGTGGTTTACATTATTACTTCAATTATCCAACTGGCGTTGTCATCCGAAACAGGCAGAATAAACCTGTAGACGGTGTCGATATATGCGGCGAAGGCGGCATGGTTGTTGTGCCGCCGAGCATCAAGCCAGGTGTTGGCCCATATCGGTGGTTGAATGCAGGACAGCCAATCGCCGATCCGCCGCAATGGTTGATCGACCGCGTCAAGGCCGAGGAACATGAACGGCCTGCGATCATCGATGACGAGGAGATCGATATCGACAAGGTGATTTTCGCGCTCGACGCCGCCACCAATGCCGATGTCGATGAAACAACTTGGTATCACATCATGGCGGCCGCTCACAACGGTTCGGGCGGCGATCAACGCGCCTATGACGCATTTGAACGGTGGTCGGGAAAGTCGGAAAAGAAGCACGAAGAGAAACGCACGAAGGAACGCTGGAAGGCATTTACCAAAAATCCGTCGCGTGAAATCAAAGTCGGTACGCTCTATTGGCATGCCGATGAAACCGCGCCGGGCTGGCGTGACGATTATATGAACAAGGTGCTCCGCGATCTGCAAGTCAAGATGCAGGCTGCGGCGCGCGATGCAGCGCGACGGCGTGATGAGCCATCGCCTGAACCCAAACCCGAGGCGGCTAAATCAACACCGGCCAATGATGACGAGCCGCCACCCGAGCCGCCACCTAAGCCCAAACCAAAAGGCATCCACGCGACGCCATTCGTCTGGATCGATCCAAGCAAAATCCCGATGCGCGAATGGCTCTATAAGCCTTATTACGTTCGCCAGACCGTATCAGCGACGATTTCTACAGGCGGCATCGGTAAATCTTATTTGCTGATCGCCGAAAGCTTGGCGATGGTCAGCAACCAAGATTTGCTAGGCGTGCAGCCTGACGAGCAATTGCGGGTCTGGTATTGGAATGGCGAAGAACCGGAGCTTGAGCTGCAACGACGCTTCGGTGCTGCGATCAAGCACTACGGCTTGACGCCGGATGATCTCGGTGCGCGCCTATTCATGGACAGCGGCAGTTCAATGCCGATTGTGATAGCGGAAGACACCAAGAACGGTATCAAGATCGCAGTGCCGGTTGTCGAAGGCGTCGTTGCAACGCTGGTCGAAAACAAGATCGATGTTTTGATCATCGATCCATTTATCACCTGTCATCACGTTCCAGAAAACGACAACAACGCCATCGATCAGGTGGTCAGGACGTGGATGCACATCGCCAAGATCGCCAACTGTGCAATCATGCTTGCGCATCATACGCGCAAGCCGATGCAGGGGACAAACGGCGTTTCAACCGATGACGGCCGCGGTGCTTCGTCGTTTCGCGATGCAGTACGACTGTCGCGCGCACTGAACAACATGACCAAAGAGGAAGCTGAAAACGCACGGATCGATCCGAAGCTCAAGAATTATTATTTCCGCGCCGACAAGGGCAAGGCCAATCTGCTACCGCCTGCCGAACATGCAGATTGGTATCAGTTCATGTCGGTCGATATAGGCAACAATCCCTTGCGTGCTGCTCCTGGCGACAACATGGGCGTGGTCGCAGCATGGGACTTCACAATCAACCCGACTATCGTGACGGTTGATCATATCAGGCGCGCACAAGCGCTGATCAACGAAGGCGGACCTTGGCGCAAAGACCAACGTGCCAAACCGTGGATCGGTGATCCAATTGCAAAGGCGTTCGGACTCAATATCGATAACAAGAGGGATCGGACGCAACTGATTACGCGCATCGAACAATGGATCAAAGGCGGGTTGCTCGTTGTAGAGAACCGTCGGGACCCATCGTTGCGATCTCGAGACCCAGTTGACTTCATTTCGGCAGGCCGCGAACCGAGAGCGGAGGATGCCGATGCCGGGGAGTTCTGACAGCCAAAAGCGCTATCGTGATCGACGGCGCAACGGCCTGCGCTGCTATCGCCTGACGCTCAGCGACAACGTGATTGAGACCCTAATCGACCTTGGTCTGCCTGAGACCGCTGTATGGGATCGCCAATGTGTTGCGCGCGAGCTTGAAAGCCTGATCGAGCAATGGGCGCAGCATTTGCGGGCCGCTGCCGAGCGCCTATAGGCGGTTGCTGCGATGCCAAATCGCTGCATTGTCAGGGGTCGTGTGGACTCCTGACGCTATTTTGGATCTTTTTGGCTTGCTGACAGGCATCAAGCCATTGTTTTAGCAGGCGTGTCAGGAGTTCGCACGACCCCTGACATAAACTCCTGACGCAGGGTGTCAGGGGTAGTTGTTTTCCCCTTTAGGGGAAACAACCCCACCCCTGACAGACCCCCGACACCAAGGCAGTCCTGAACCTTGCGGCGCAGCGAAAATTTTCCGTTGACCGTAACGCCCCTTGGCCTTGACGCGGGTCTAGGCTGCGACTTTGGGAGGCCTGCGACCGATGACCCTTGTTCAAAAAATCGACCGACCATTTCTACCTGACCCTGTTCTAATGCGCTCAAACGAACAGCGATCATGGTACCGCGCGATCACAGCCGATGCGCTTTCCAAATTAGGACGCGGCAAGCCAGAGACCATTCTCAAATCGGAATGGCCACGCGATGAACGTGCCGCACTGATCCATAAGGCGGCAGTCAGTCCAACGTCTACGGCGCAATTCCCACCGCACACAATTGTTGAAACGTTTCGCAGCCTTGCGCCAGGAAGTGCAGCCATCAAACTGTTCAACCTTGGCTTGAAGCTTGATCTTAATAGCGCTACGACCGTCACCGTTCCAAACGCGGTAGCGCAGGCGGGCGTGCCGATCTTCGTCGGCGAAGGCCTGCCAGCGCCAGCGGTGCAGCTCAGCTTTGCCGGAGCAGTGGTTGGACCTGCCCGAAAAATTCTGATCCTGAGCGCTGTCTCGCAAGAGCTGGAAGACGCCAATCCAGATAACGCCAGCGCGATCATCGGCAAGGTACTAAGCGACAGAAGCAATGCTGCCATCGACAAGGTAGCGTTTGGGTCGCAGGCCGATGACGGCGTCACGCCAAAAGGTTTGCTCAACGGCGTCACACCGCTTACACCGACGGCAGTGACCGGCAATGATCCGCTCGGCAGTGCGCTGGTGCAAGACCTTGGCAATCTGGTTGGTGCAATCGGTGCGGCTGGCATCGATCCAAGCGACACAGTTTTTGTCGCAGGTCCACGAGAAGCCCTTATTCTCAGTTTGCGGGCGCAAGCCAGTAGCTTCAGCGTTTTGATGACGCTCGGCCTGCCAGCCAAATCGGTGATGGCCGTTGCGCCTAGTGCTATTGCCAGCGGCTACCGCGAGGCTCCGGCAATTGAGACAAGCAAGCACGCCGCTTTCCACGCCGAAGACACAGCGCCACTGCCGCTTGTCGGTTCGGGCTCGCCCGCGGTCGTGGCTGCACCTCAGCGCAGCATGTTCCAAACAAATTGCATTGCCGTTCGTGTTCGCGCATGGGTGGCATGGGCTGCGGCAAGCGGCGGCGTACAGTGGGTTCAAAACATCAATTGGTGAAAGGGAGCCGCGTCGATGTACACACCAGGATATGCGCGCAGTGTTATTGCCGAAGCCCGCGCAGCATCGGAACGCACGCGTTTGGAATTTGGCGATGCCACCGAGTTTGCCGTGAGGCGCGAATTGGCGCGGCCAATCGATGCTGTAGAGCAATGGCGAAGTGAGGGCGATGCGTTCGCTGCCAGATGCGAACGCGAGAAAGCCGAGATTGCATCAGCCTCGCTTGAAGCCCGACTGAACAGGCGCATCGAGCAGGTGCGAGCTCAGCAGCAAGCTGCGATCAATGCAGCGATTGCGGCCGAACGGTCGCATGCTGCTGAAGTCATAGGCCGCGCACTGCAGATGTATGGCGAACGACTGAAGGCAGACATTCTTGCGCGCATCGAACATTCCTCTTCGGAGAGACAGCATGAACACCATGGCAAGCAAACACCAGTCGTCTTGGTCAAATAGTTCGATTGATCGAATGGTCCAAGATATTTTTGCCTATGCAGTTATCGCGGCACGGTCACAAGCTGAAAGAAAATCAGTTAAGCCAAATGGCCTAACTGAGGTGCGCAACCAACCAAAGCGGCAGTCTCATCTACGACTTGTTTATTCGGCGGGGGGGCCTTTCGGAAATGCGGTACCGCGGCTCTAGCTCAGCGGCCCACAGGTCACTTTCTGCTACGTCGCTAAACCTGTTAGCGCCACCATTCTAACGGGAAGGCAAATGCCGAGAAAAACCACCGCTCATCTCGAATTGATTGCCAGCCATCCGCGGCCAACGCGGGTGAAACCGCCGTCCAACCTGAGCCCAGCCGAACGTGCCGCGTTCCTCGACATCGTCAACAACACGGCGCCGACACATTTCCAGATGAGCGACCTGCCGCTGCTATGCCGTTACGCCGAAGCCATCGTCTTGGCCGAGCGTGCAGCAAAGGAATTGCGCGGTAACGCTGTGGTCAATGGCAAAGCCTCGCCGTGGCTGGTCGTTCAGGAAAAAAGCCTGCGTGCAATCGTCGCGTTGTCCATGCGGCTGCGGCTGTCACCGCAAGGCCGCCGTCCGAACAACCCGCCGCCAAAGCTGACTACGCCAGCCTCCTATTACGATACGTTTGTCGATGACGAAGACGACGAGTGACGACGATGATGTATAGTGAAAATGATTACAGAGCCTTGACGCTGTCAATGCAGTACGCGCGTAGGCAAAGCCAAGAGCGCAGTGACCAGATTGACTATAAATTGGAACACGAGCCTTGGGAAAGCGTGGCGAAGTTCGCGGCGTTTAGTGCGCAGATCAGAAGCCTAAAACTCAAGGCTTGGCAGTGGCCGCCGTGCGCTGTGATCGCTCTGGAGCATCCGGAAGCAAGCGAACGAATCGCTGCTCGAGTCTTAAAGAAAATGCTCCGTCACGGCATTTCAAGGTGGCATCCTGACCCGGAGGCGGCGCTTGCCGCTGTGGTCGGGGCCCAACGATAACCAATTCAGGCACTGGTCGAGGTCAGGTTGCCTATGAGGTCCACCATGCCTCTGGGCCAGTAGCCGCCACGGCAAAAGCGCTAGACCGCGTGTTGCTCGGCTTAAAATTGAAGGCTATCCCCGTTATCCACCCAAAGAATTTATGCACACAACTGTGAGTACCTGCACGATGGCCTTGCCAACCGTTGGAGGAATATGAGCATAGGGCCACAGCGAGGAATCACTTATGGCATCTCTTCCCTATGTCACCGCCACAGGTAACGTCGAAAAGGCGTTATTGGGCATCAAGGCGGCAGCAACGCCGGAAAGCGTCACTCAGGATTTCGTCAAAACAATCCTCAAAATCCCTGGAGGGTCTGGCAACCAGATGGCGGCCTTCCTTAAGAAAATAGGATTTGTGAAAGTCGACGGAAGTCCGTCTGAAATCTACACACGGTTCCGCAACAGCTCCAGCATGGGCGATGCTGCGGCCGATGCACTGAAAGTCGGATACGCTCCTCTGTCGACACGCAATGAGTACTGGTATGCGCTCGATGACGCTAAACTCCGAGGGCTTATTATCGAGGAGACCGGAGAAGAGTCCAACTCTGCTACCGTCGGCTATATTCTCGGCTCTATTAAGGGTCTCAGGAAATTCGCCACATTCGACAAAAAGTCGAACGAACCAAGTAAAGTCGAGGTGAACGAGCTGCCGCCCGCGTTGCCCGCGGCCCTTCCACCGAATCCCAATGCTCAGTCGGTCGGTCTCCGTTTGGGATATACGATAAACTTAAATCTCCCAGCTACTGCTGACGTTGCTGTCTTCAACGCCATTTTCAAGAGCTTGAAGGAGCATCTCTTGGAGGGTCCGAGTGAAACCGAATGACTATTTGCGCTCGTTTGGTATGTCGGGGCTTCTGATCACCAACGAACTGCAAGACTTAGAAAAGAGGTTCAACCTGGAGCTTGGGCATGTCCCGCGCGTCTCTGGTCAGAGCGCAGCGGAATATTACCCTCAGTTCGAACAGGAAGTGCGGAGAGAAGCGGCCCGCATGGCAGAACAGTACGAGCTGTTTTACTGTCTTGAGCAGGCAATCCGCAAAATCATTACTGAATCGCTAGAAGATGCGGCAGGACCAAATTGGTGGGACACTAAGGTTGATCCTGACATTCAAAAGGATGTGGCAGGCCTCAAAAAGAAGGAGATCGACAACAGCATAACGCCGCGATCGGATCGCGCCATCGACTACACCACATTTGGTCAGCTATCGGTTATCATCACATCGAACTGGGACGTCTTCGGCACGATTTTCAAGAGCCCGCGCGCGGTTCAGAAGGTGATGGCGAGCCTCAACATGCTGCGCGGACCCATTGCACATTGTTGCCCGCTATCGGAGGACGAGACGGATCGCTTAAGACTTGCGGTCAAAGACTGGTTCAGAATGATCGGCTAAGATGGGCGTGAATTATCAGTGGTGATACCGCCTCTCTTCCAATGCATCCGCCAGTGCGTCAACTGAGTCGCGCCCTGTCAAGGCTCTGTGAAAAGGTCGGATAGCTGCGGGATATCCACGCGGAATTGCGAGTCACGCGCGAATCTCTTGTACAATTAGCGGGTCAGGCGACGTGAGTCGGCTGATGATGAAAAAACCGGGCCACCCCTGCCAGGACGCCCGGCTTTCATGAATCTTCAACTCCCATGCGGCCTTTTGGCCGTCTCTTGTAACTTCAGTAATACTGAACGCTTGAGTCTGGTCAAGAGGTCCAATGCAAGGACCTATAAAATTGAGCAAGACCAAGTTTACGCGCGATGAGGCTGTGGATGTTTGGTTGCGTTATTTGAGTGGCCAGCTTCAGCACGAGATCGCTGCCGACTACCGCATCAATGCGGGACGCGTCAGCGAGATCCTGACTGAGAAGGCGCACATCGGAAGCAAGCAAGTCGCAGCATCAAAGCGTTCTGCGTAAACTAACGACGACGGGCGGCGTGATGCCGCCCGTTTTTTTTCGTTGCCCTGAACCTGTTTGATCCTCATCAAAGACAGTCGGAGGACTAGAAATCGTGAAGTCTTTAGCATTCTGGTTTGCGATTGCGGGAGCCTTCGCCGGCCTTATGGGAGCCTACTACTGGTATGTCTCAAGCACAGTCGAAATTAAACGGTGGGGTGCGAACGAACACGTGCCATTCCCTGACGGAGACCAACAGCAAGAGATGCTGAACCGGATGACCGGCATGAACACGCTGTGGCTGGGTGGCATGTACGAGGCGACTCAACAAACGGCTCGTCTCAACAAGAAAGCAGCACGCTGGACAGCGGTGGCCGTCGCATTAGGTGGGGCGTCGAGCCTCTTTAGCTCCTTTGCGTGCTAGTTCTAACTGCGAGTCTCGCCTGATGGCCTAGACCGCAGGTCGGTCCCTAAGGCCAGCTAGCCGCCGCACCGCTGGCCAGCGCCTCGCGCTGGCGATCTGGCTGCCTTGGCGGCCCGGCCTCTTGTCGTGTCGGACCTGCGCGCCACGGTTGGGCCAACGTGGCCCCTGTGTCAGTCCAAAAGCCGGTGGTGCCAGATGGTCTCGGCACGGCCTCGCCATGACCTAGCGAGCGTGCGCCAGCCGCTTTCCGGCTGACCAAGGCCCAAAGACCGGCCAAAACCGGCGAGGCGGCTGCCTGCCTCTGCGTCGGCAGGCCTCAAACGACAATCGTTGATCGGCTTCAGTCGTGTCAGAAAATTTTAGATATGCACGCAGGTCGCTGAACGGCCGTGCGTCGCATCTCATGACTTGACGCCAGCGCAATAAGGGCTAGGCTGATTGTCCCCTCAGAGCAGTGCCCACGCCTATTTCCTGCCGGTGACCGGCAGTCGAGAACCTGTGTGTGTCGCGTCTGTTTGAGGGAGTACCTTGCGATGACGAAAGCAAAGCCGTCTAAGCCGTCAAGGCTTATCGACCGCCATGAACTACTGCGCCGCATACCGCTGACATGGGACGTTATTTACAAGTTGATGAAGGCCGATGATTTCCCGGCAGCACGTGCAGTAGGCGGCAAGTCTGCATGGCTCGAAAGCGAAATCGAACAATGGGTTCTTACTAGGCCAATGCGCGGTAAGCCTCCGCGTGGTCGTTTGCCGCTGTCTGCGCACAGTGATGACCGGCCATGAAGTCGTGTCATCTGGCGGCGATCAACAGCAAGCTGAAGGCCGCAATGTTCCTGGCCTACGGCGAGTCTGCCGGTGATCTGTCGAAGCTCCGTGCAGCACACGCTGCAATCGACAAACAGGTTCGGCTATTTCAGCCGTGGCAAAATGATGAGCCGTCGGGCAAAACGTCATCTGTTCCGCCGGATCGCGACACCATGTTGCGGCTCGAACAAGCCGCCGCGCTCGCATTCCCTGACGGTTCGATATCGGTTGCCGCCTTACGACGCGAAGCGGCGACGGGCCATCTGCTGATCTTTCGCGTCGCTGGCAAAGACTTCACCACATTAGCCAACATCGAGGAGATGAAATTTTCATGCCGCGTCCAAGCAAAGGACCCCGTCTTGCGCTCTTCAAAGCCAAAGGCCGCACGCCAATGTGGAACATCCGAGACGGTCAACGCACCATCGGCACTGGCTGCATTGAAAGCGACCGCGTTGGCGCTGAGCGAAAGCTTGCCGCCTACATCATCGGCAAGCACGACCCGCGAGCAGGCCGCAGCGGCGGTGATCCCAATGCCGTCAAGGTCGCAGACGCGCTGAGCGTTTACCTGACCGATCACTTCGCCAAGGTGGCTCGCCCGAAAGTGCTGAAGAAGATGGTTCTCGATCTCGGCGAGTTCTTCGGCGAGGACACCATCGGCGATCTCAATGGCCAGCGGCAGCGCGATTACGCAAAGCACCGGGGTTCGCAGAGCGCGGCGCGTCGTGATCTGGAAACGTTGTCGGCTGCGATCAACGCCTACATCAAAGACATGGTCGGTGGCGTGCAGACACTGTTTCGGCCGGTGCTGCCCGAAGCGTCGCCAGCGCGCGAACGATGGCTGACCCGCAGCGAAGCTGCTCGCCTGATCTGGGCGGCGTGGCGCAAGCGCGAGATGCGCGATGGCAAAGAGACCGGTCGGTTCACGTCGCGGCACATCGCAAGGTTTATTCTCGTCGGCCTTTATACCGGAACCCGTGCCGGTGCGATCTGTGGCGCGGCAATGATCCCGACTATCGGTCGCGGTTACGTCAACCTTGAGACAGGCCAGTTCAGGCGGCTGGCTTATGGAACAAAAGAAACGAACAAGCGACAACCGACCGTCGATCTGCCACCGCGTCTGCTGGCTCATCTGCGGCGCTGGAACCGGCTCGGCATCGCGATCAAGGCAGTGGTCGAGTTCCAGGGCAAGCCGGTGCTGCGGGTCTCAAAAGGCTGGCCTGAGGTCGTGAAGACGGCA
Organism: Bradyrhizobium sp. UFLA05-153; assembly: GCF_054185185.1. NCBI lineage: Bacteria > Pseudomonadati > Pseudomonadota > Alphaproteobacteria > Hyphomicrobiales > Nitrobacteraceae > Bradyrhizobium > Bradyrhizobium sp. UFLA05-153. The sequence goes on along the minus strand of NZ_JBBIAM010000004.1, from coordinate 209,378 downwards.
GGACTGGCGACCGAAATCAGGGAAGACAGGGTCATCCCGCATACGCTGCGGCATACCGCGATTAGCTGGTACCTGCGGTCGGGTGTCCCGCCGCATCTGGTCAGCGATTATTGCGGCGTGTCCGAAGCAATCATCCGCCGAGTTTATAAGCACCATATCCCGGGCACTCATGATGGCGTTCTCGCCAAGTCAATGCGCCTCGGCCGGAGCGCAACAGATATGCAACAGAAACAGGCGCAATGACCATGAACAAAACGCGACAAGCTGCTACAAAAAGACAGCAAATTCAATGTTGGCTGTTCAAAACGTGTCGTTTACACCGAGAGGGTCCGCGGTTCGAATCCGTGACCGCCCACCAGCCTTCGCTCGCGCAGCGAGGCAGGCTGCCACGCCGAAGCCCAGCGGACGAGGAGGGCGGGCTTGTCGAGGCGAGCTACGGTGCCTGATCCGCAGAGGGGTCGCTCGTCTCTGCCGCCGCTCAGTTACACACTTCAATTTCCGGGACAGCCATGCCCCCATGTCCATACCTCGGGCCGCTAGAAAGCCGACAGCCAGACTTTACCGGCCGACAGCCCGCATTGTTACAAATCATTTGACCGGATGCAGACGGCTTCGCAGGTGCAGCTTCGATCTGTTTTCGCTCCGCGTCTCGCTTGTTGGCATCCTCGCGGGTTGCAACCGGCTTCTTGTCCTGAACCTTCTCGCATTCGTTGTCGTCGTTGATGCGATAACCGGCGCGGCACGTGATCTTCACGCAAGCGTCGCCGTCGGCCTTGAAGCCGTGGTCGCAGACCAGAGGGCAGACCCGTCCCTGCTTGGCCTTGATTGCGTCCAGTGCATCCAAGCTCGCAAGCTTTGCGTCGAACTTCGTTCCCGCATATTTGTTGAACAGCGTCAGCGAGCGTTGCGATGACGTATTCCAGTCGCCGTCCGCCGGCAACGCCAGACAGCCGACGCGGCGCAGTTCGGACTGCACCAGCTTCGCAGCCTCTTGCGGAGACAGGCTCGGCTGCGATGAGGTTGGTGCGACAGCCGCGACCTTCTGCGCGGTGTCGGCGATCTGCTGTTTCTCGGCAGCCTGCTTTTCGGCAGCCTGCTTGGCGGCCAGCTCGGCAGCGGCCTTGTCGCTCGCGAGCTTCTCGGCAAGTGCCTTCTCGGCCGCTTGCTTGTCGGCCAGCACCTTCGCCGCGGCGGCCTCGGCCTCCCTCCGGCGTTGCTCGGCTGCGGCCGCCTTGGCCGCCTCGGCCTGCTTGGCTTTCTCGGCGGCAAGCCGGGCGTCCTCGGCAGCCTTGGCGGCGGCCGCCTTCTCCTGCTCGGCCTTGTTGGCGCGCTCAGCGGCGAGCCGCGCCTTTGCCTCCTCAGCCTGGCGCGCCTTCTCGGCGGCAGCCGTGCGCGCCTCTTCGGCGGCGACGTTCTTCAATTGCGCGCGGGCGAGGCCCGCATAGAACCCGTCCGGATAAGCCTGCAAAAATGCTTCCCATGCGTCCCGGTTTCCCGCCTGGAGCGCCAGCTCATAGTCGCGGCGCACGCTGTCCTGGGGATTGGCTTGCGGGCCCGGCGCTGCTGCCGGCCTGGCCGGCACCAGCGGCACGTCGTCACCGCCCAGCGAGCCGTAGACATACGGCTCCTGCTTGTAGCCGGTGTTCTTGAGGACGTCGTCGCGCACGAAGCCGAAGGCCTTGCGTAGGTCGAGACCGGGCGTGGGGAGACGATCAACAAGGGCCGCCGCAAACGGGCTGTTTTTGGAATCACCGTCCGAGGCCGTCGAGCCGGCCTTCGCGGCGAAGGCGATCATGGTGTTCGGGCTGGTCGGCTCGACCTTGGCGAGCCCGCGTCCAATGGCGCGCGCGGCCACCGTGCGCTTCATGGTCTTGGCAAAGGGATTGTCGCGGCAGGCGTCCAATATGACGAGGCGAAGCTGCTTGGCGGGCTCGACCGCGAAGAGCGCCCGATCGAGCGCGACCGTCTCATCGAGCACATCGCCGTCGGTTTCCAGCATCGCGTCGGTGGGGATCAAGTAGTTGGCCCCGTCCAATTCGATGCCGTGCCCCGCATAATAGATTACGGCGACCTCCGCATCGCGCGTTCTGCCAGCGAACTCGCGCAGCGCCCGGCGCATGTCCGCCGCGCTCACGTCAAGCCTGACATCGACGGCATCGAACCCGGCCTTCTTGAGCATGCCGCCGACCAGGGTGGCATCGTTCACCGGATTGGTCAGCTTGGGTACGCTCTTGTAGGCGGAATTGCCGATCACCAGGGCGACGCGCTTTTCCGCGTGCGCCGATCCGCAGCCGAGACAGATTGCAACCAACCAAAATACAAAAATCCGAAACGCGCCCATTGCAGCCCCAAATCGCAATGCGAACAGAGTAGTCGGAGCATGGCATTGGCGCAAAGTCCCAATTGTGATCGACATCACATAAATCGGTGCGCTGGACGGCCAATATCCACATCAGGGTGCATGGCGGCAAACGCGCTTTGGCTCATAGCCCAGCGCGCCGGACGCCCAGAAAGGGCCCCCGACCGGTCCAAAATTGCCTTCGTTCGGTCATCTTTTCGATCTCCGCCCGAACCACCGTTCCAGCTCCCGTCATTAGCGTGGAGTATCGCCGTGATGAGTGATCTTCGCATCAAGCTGGAAAGGTACGAGTCCAAAGCCGCTCACTGCATGAAAGCAGCCCAAGAAGCGAGCGACCAGGCCGGAAAGGCTTTTTATGAGGAGCTTGCTCGCTACTATGACGAGCTGGCGGCGGACTTTCGCCGCGTTCTTGCGAAGCGAACAGGAGCCTCGCTGGCAGCCGAATGATCCAGGCTGGCGCGGGTCGGTGGTTCGGTCCTCTCACCGCTTATCACCGTCGGACGGCGTACCGCGCGCGTGACATTCATGAAGCTGCTCGCCGAGGTGATCGAAGAGGCTGCCGCTTGGCGGCCTCTTGTCATTTCGGCACCCGGGCTTTCCGACCAAGTTGCCAGAGATACTCCATCGGCCAAGCGGACATCACCCGCAGGCATAGTAAACCGTTCGTTAACTCGGGGCTGCTATCGTGCGTCTCGTTGTTCGGGCGGTGACCGCCCGACCGGCCGGGAGTAGCCATCATGCCCGTCGAGATGCTGACTTATGCCGAGCTAGGCGAGCGACTCAGGATATCGCCTGAGGCAGCCAGATCGCTGGTGAAGCGACACCGGTTTCCCCGGTCTCGCTCGAATGATGGAAAGACCCTGGTTCACGTCGATCTCACCGAAATCAGCCATTCGCCCATCACACGCACCTCCCAAGCTCCGGCCGGTCACCAGGTGGTCACCGCCCTCAAGGAGCACATTGCCACGTTGCAGGCCGATCTCCTGGAGATGAAGGCTATTGCCGGCAGCCATCGGTCCGACTTCGAGAGAGAGTGCAACCGCACGAACAAGCTGCTGGCCGAATTGCTCAAAGCCAACGTCGAAACTGTGGCAGCGCGCGAGAAGGCCGCGCATCTGGAGGGGAGGCTCTCGACGGTGAAGCAACCTTGGAGGCGACGGCTGGCCGAGGCGTTCACCCACATCCCTCTGGAAGCCATTCGCTGGAATATCGGTCGCACCGCTCGATCCAACTGACTGGGTAGTCGGGTACTCGGCCGCGGGCTTCCCACGTTGCCGCTGGACGCCGCCAGGAAATCCGGCGAGGCTGAGACTTTACTGCATATTGTTCCCGACTTTTTGCCCGTTCGATGCCTGTTTCCGTTTTGGGAGTTTCGGAGAGTTATTGCCCGCCGGCGCCCTGTCCGCCGGAGGCGCGGCTGCGGTTGTTTCCGCTGCTCGCGGCGCTCAAACGCAATCCGCTGGAATGCTGGAGCGCGGAATTCTTTCGCGAGCCGATTGCGAAGGTCAGGCTCCCCTTCACCGATGCCGTCCTCGTGCACGACCCGGCGGCCATCAAGCATGTGCTGGTCGACAATGCCGGCAACTACCGCAAGGACCCGATCCAGCGCCGCATTCTCGCCAGCGGTCTTGCCGATGGGCTGTTGAGCGTCGAGGGCCAGCGTTGGGAGATGCAGCGGCGAACGCTGGCGCCGCTGTTTGCGCGGCGCACGGTCACATCCTTCACCTCCGCGATGCTGGCGGCGGCCGACCAGCTGGCGGAGAGATGGCGCACCCTGGGGCCGCGGACAACCGTCGACGTCGCGGCAGAGATGACGCTGATCACGCTGAACGTGCTCGCCTTGACCATCTTCTCGGACGGCATTGGTGGCGACTACGACGATGAGCGCCTACTTTACGGTGATCGGCCGGATTGGCGCCTTCGATCTGCTCGGCCTGCCGCAATCCGTGCCGCGGCCCGGGCGCGGCCGTCTGCGTCGGACGATGGCCTATTTCGAAGGGATCATCGACCAGATCATCGCAACGCGGCAATTGCGGCTTGCCGGCCTCTCTGCGGGCGAGGCGCCTTCCGATCTCCTGACGCTGCTGCTCCGCGCGCTCGATCCTGCGACCGGGCGCGCGATGTCGCTCGCCGAGGTCAGATCGAACATCCTGACCTTCCTGTCGGCGGGACATGAAACGACGGCCAACACGCTGGCCTGGTCGATGTTCCTCTTGTCACAAGCGCCGCATTGGCGTGCGCGTGTCCGAGAGGAGGCGGGGCGCGAACTGGCAGGGCCGGTCGAGGGGCTTGCGGAACGGCTGGTGGTGACCCGTGCCGTGGTCGAGGAGGCGCTGCGGCTCTACCCGCCCATCGCGGCGCTGAGCCGGATGGCCGAGGGGGCGGATACGCTCGGAGGCCTCAAGATCAAGCCGCGCTCCCTGATCGTGATCGCGCCTTACGTGCTGCATCGGCACCAGCTGTTGTGGCGGCAGCCCGACGCGTTCGATCCGTCGCGCTTCCTGACCGAGGCACGCGCGGCGATCCCGCGCTTTGCTTATCTGCCGTTCGGCAACGGGCCGCGCATCTGCATCGGGGCATCCTTCGCGCTCCAGGAGGCGACGATCGTGCTCGCGGCACTGGTGCATCGCTTCGACATGGAGCTGTTGCCGGACGCCAAAGTTTGGCCGTCGCAGAAAATTACGCTACGTCCTGCACACGGGCTGCCCATGCGTGTGACTGCGCGCAATTGCGAGGCGGAGGCAGCTTGCCAATGCGAGACATAGAGGCCGTGATGGAATTGCCAAGCGGACACGCAGAGAACGCCGACCAGATCGCCTATTGGAACGGACCGGGCGGGCAGCGCTGGGCCGATCGCCACGCGGTGCAGGAGACGCTGCTCGGGCCGATTGCAGACATCCTTATCGACCGGGCGAAGCCGAAGCCGGGCGAGCGCTTGCTGGATATCGGTTGCGGCTCCGGTGCGACCACCGTCGCATTTGCGAAGGCGGTGGCACCGAATGGCTTTGCGCTCGGGCTCGACGTGTCCGAGCCGATGCTGTCGCAGGCGCGTGCGCTTTCGCCAAAGAACCTGCCGCTCGATTTCGTGCTGGCGGATGCAACGGTCTATCTATTCGAGCCGGCGAGCTTCGATCTGCTCGCATCGCGCTTCGGCGTGATGTTCTTTGCCGACCCAATTGTCTCGTTCACCAACCTGCGCCGCGCGCTGAAACCTTCGGGGCGGCTCGCCTTCATCTGCTGGCGCGAGCCGCGCGAAAATCCCTGGATGATGACGCCGCTGATGGCGGTCTACAAACACGTGCCCAAGATGCCGCCGGTCGGCCCGGAGGACCCCGGTCCGTTCGCCTTTGCCTCGGAAGAGCGCGTGATGCGCATCCTGAAGGGCGCCGGCTTCGCGGACGTCGCCATGGAGCCGCATAACCTTGCGATGGACATCGCGATCGGTGGCGGGCTGGACGCGGCCGTCGACGGCTCTCTTCAAATCGGCCCCGCCAGCCGCGCGCTGCAAGGCCATCCGCCGGAGATCGTTGAGGCCGCCAAGGGCTCGATCCGCGAAGCGCTGGCGCCATTCGTCGAGGGGCAGTCGGTGGCGCTGCCGGGCGCGATCTGGATCGTGACGGCGAAGGCGGCGTAGCAACACGGCTTATCCGTATTCGTCATTGCGAGCGTAGCGAAGCAATCCAGAATCTTTCCGCGGACACGGTCTGGATTGCTTCGCTGCGCTCGCAATGACGGTGGGGATGCGGGTGTGCCCGTTGCCTCTAGACGACGCGCCGTCACACCACGTTGTCGGGCGCCAGCGCGCAGCCGTTGTCCTGGCCGGTCTCGATCTGGATCGTCGTGTGGCCGATCCGGTGCGAGGTTTTCAGGAGCTGCGCGGTCTCCATCAGGAAGGCGTCGCCGGGATGACCGCCCAGCATGACGAGATGACATGTCAGCGCCGTCTCCGTGGTGCTGATCGGCCAGACGTGCAGGTCGTGAATATCGGTGACGCCGGGCCGCTGCATCAGAAAGGCTTTGATGGCGTCGAGGTCGGTGCCGCGCGGCGCGGCGGCCATCGACATGTCGATCGAGCTGCGCAAGAGGCCGGTCGTGCTCCAGAGGATGACGGCGCAGATCAAAAGGCTCGCCAGCGGATCGAGCCAGAGCCAGCCGGTCCAGATGATCAGCGCCGCCGAGATAACCACGCCGAGCGAGACCGCGGCATCGCCAGCCATGTGCAGGAACGCGCCCTGGATGTTGATGTCGTCCTTGCGACCGCTCGCGAACAGCATCGCGGTCGCGCCGTTGATGAGGATGCCGATGCCGGCGACGATCATCACCGTGACGCCGGCGACCGGCTCGGGCTCGCGCAGGCGCAGGATCGCCTCCCAGCCGATCGCGCCGGTCGCGACCAGGAGGAAGACGGCATTCGCGAGGGCCGCAAGGATGGTCGAGGCGCGAAAGCCGTAGGTGAAGCGGCCCGTGGGCGCGCGCCTGGCCGCAACCGATGCACCCCAGGCCATGACGAGGCCGAGCACGTCGCTGAGATTATGGCTGGCGTCGGCGAGCAGGGCGGTGGAATTGGCGACGTAGCCGTAGACGCCTTGCGCGACAACGAGCGCGGTGTTCAGCGAGATGCCGATCGCAAATGCCCTGCCAAAACTTGCGGGCGCGTGGACATGCGCACCGTGGCCAAGGCCGTGGCTATGACCGTGGTCGTGCCCGGCATGGTCGTGGTGGTCATGGTGATGATGGCCGGCATGGTCGTGCTTGTCCACGTCTACCGCTCCCCGGAATCGGCGTGCGCCAAATCAGAACCCATTTTAGGCGTTTCGCGGACGCCGTCACGACGGAACAGCACGTAGAGTGCCGGCAGGACCAGGAGCGTCAGCACGGTCGAGGAGATGATGCCGCCGATCACGACGGTCGCGAGCGGCCGCTGCACCTCGGCGCCGGCGCCGGTCGCAAGCGCCATAGGCACGAAGCCGAGGGAGGCGACCAGCGCGGTCATCAGCACCGGGCGCAGACGCGTCAGGGCGCCTTCGTGGACGGCCAAGACGAGAGGCTTGCCCTCGCTCCGCAGCCGCTCGATGAACGCGATGATGACGAGGCCGTTGAGCACGGCGACGCCGGACAGTGCAATGAAGCCGACGCCGGCGCTGATCGACAGCGGGATGCCGCGCATCAGCAGCGCCGCGATACCGCCCGTGAGCGCCAGCGGCACGCCGCTGAAGACCAGCAGCGCATCCGCCGCCGACCCCATGCTCATGAACAGCAGGAGGAACACCAGCAGCAGCGCCACCGGCACGACGATGGTCAGCCGCTTGGTCGCCGAGACAAGCTGCTCGAACTGGCCGCCCCAGCCGATCCAGTAGCCGGGCGGCAGCTTGACCTTCTGCGCAACAGCATCCTGCGCCTCGGTGACGAACGAGCCCAGATCGCGCTCGCGGACGTTGGCCGCGACCACGACGCGGCGCTTGCCGTTCTCACGACTGATCTGGTTGGGACCCGGCGCAATCTCTACGGCGGCCACCGAGGAGAGCGGCACGTAGCGTAGCGGCGCGCCGGTTGTGCCCGCCCATGCCGTCCTGGTCAGTGCCGCACCCTCCGGTCCGGGCGGCAGGGAAATGGGAATGGCCTTGATCGCATCAAGGTTGGCACGCAGGTTTTCCGGCAGGCGAACGACGATATCGAAACGGCGATCGCCCTCGTAGAGTTTGCCGGCAGGCTTCCCGCCGACCGCGATCTCGACGACGCTCTGCACGTCGCCGACGCTGAGGCCATAACGCGACAAGGCTTGACGGTCGAGCTTGACGGTGAGTATCGGCAGGCCCGCGACCTGCTCGGTCTTCAGATCGGCTACGCCATTGATACCGCGCAGGACGGACTGCACCTGCTGCGCAATTCCAAGCAGGATGTCGAGATCGTCGCCGAATATCTTGACGCCGACGTCGCTGCGTACGCCCGCGATGAGCTCGTTGAAGCGCATCTGGATCGGCTGCGTCATGCCGTAGCTCGAGCCCGGCAGCGTGTTGGCGACGCGATCGAGCTCCTCGACGACATCAGCCTTGGACTTGCCGGGGGCCGGCCATTGCTCCCTGGGCTTCAGCATGACGTAGGTATCGGCAGCGTTGGGCGGCATGGGATCGTTGGCGACCTCCGCGGTGCCGAGCTTGGAGAACACGGTGGCGACCTCGGGGACCTCTTTGAGCGCGCGCTCGAGCCGGAGCTGCATCTCCACGCTCTGCGTCAGGCTGGTGCCGGGGATCCGAAGCGTCTCGATCGTCACGTCTCCCTCATCAAGGCTGGGAATGAATTCGCCGCCCATCCGGGTTGCCGCAGCCAGGCTGCCGGCAACGACGACGAAGCACGCGAGGGCTACGCCGACACGGTGACGGATGACCCGGTCGAGAAGCGGAACGTAGATCCGCTTCGCCGCTCGCATGAAGATATTTTCTTTCTCCGAGACCTTGCCGCTGACCAGGATCGCGATCGCGGCAGGAACGAAGGTGACCGACAGCAGGGCCGCGCCGGCCAGCGCCATCAGCACCGTGAGCGCCATCGGCGTGAACATCTTGCCCTCGGTGCCGGTCAAGGTCAGGACCGGGAGATAGACCACGGCGATGATCAGCGTGCCGAACAGGCTCGGCTGGATCACCTCGCTGGCGCCCGCCCGGATCGTCTCGGTCCGCTCCGTGACCGACAGCAGACGACCGCGCGTGTGTTGTTCCTGCGCAAGCAGGCGGAGGCAGTTTTCGACGATGATGACGGCACCGTCGACAATGATGCCGAAATCGATTGCACCCAGACTCATCAGATTGGCGCTGACTTTGGCTCCGACCATGCCGGTGATCGTCAGCAGCATCGAGAGGGGAATGACGCAGGCGGTGATCAGCGCCGCGCGGATGTTGCCGAGAACGAGAAACAGGACGGCAATGACGAGGGCGGCCCCCTCCAGCAGGTTCTTCTGAACGGTCTCGATCGTCGCTTCCACCAGATGCGTACGGTCATAGACCGCCCGCGCGACGACGCCGTCCGGCAGCGACTTGGCGATCTCGCCAAGCCTGGCCGCGATCCGCTGCGCGACCGAGCGGCTGTTCTCGCCGATCAGCAGCATCGCGGTGCCCAGCACGGTCTCCTTGCCGTCCACGGATGCCGCGCCGGTCCGCAGATCCTTGCCTTCCTGGACGTCGGCGACGTCGCGAACGCGAACCGGCACGCCGCCGCGGGAGCCGATCACGACGTCGCGGATCTCCTCGATCGTTGCGACCTGGCCGGGCGCGCGGACCAGATATTGCTCGCCGTTGCGCTCAATGTAGCCGGCGCCGACATTGGCGTTGTTGGCGGCGAGGGCGCTCAGCACATCCCGGAAGCCGAAATTGTAGGCCATCATCCGGCCCGGATTTGGAAGCACGTGGAATTGCCGTTCATAGCCGCCGATCGAGTTGACCTCGACCACCCCAGGAACGGTACGGAGCTGCGGCTTGATGATCCAGTCCTGGATGGTCCGGAGTTCGGTGGGCGTGTATTCGCGGCCGCTCGCGGATTTCGCGCCCGGCTCGGCACTGACCGTGTACATGTAGATTTCGCCGAGACCGGTCGATATCGGTCCCATCGCGACCTCGGTCCCTGCGGGCAGTTGATCCTTCACCTGCTGGATGCGCTCGCCCACGAGCTGGCGGGCGAAGTAGACGTCGGTGCCTTCCTGGAACACGACCGTGACCTGGCTCAGGCCATAGCGGGAGATCGAGCGCGTATAGTCGAGCCTTGGCAGGCCTCCCATGACGGTTTCGATCGGAAAGGTAATGCGCTGTTCGGCCTCGAGCGGAGACAGGCCTGGGGCGTTCGTATTGATCTGGACCTGGACGTTGGTGATGTCAGGGACCGCATCGATCGGCAGACGCGTGAAATTCCAGGCGCCGAAGATCGCGGCCACGAGCGAGAGGAGAACCACCAGCCAGCGCTGTTGAAGCGAGAAGGCGAGGATGCGTTCAATCATGATCGGCGTCTCCCTTGCCCATCTCCGCCTTCACGACGAAGCTGTTTTCGGCAACGTAGCGCTCGCCGGCCGACAGCCCCGCCTTGATCTCGACGTAGCGCGGATCGGACTCGCCGAGTTCGACCGGGCGGGCCTCGATCTTGTCGCCGTCCTCGCGGACGAAGACGATGGTCCGGTTTTCCAGCGTCTGGATGGCGCTGGCTCGAACCGCCACGGCGACGTTGCGCGCGGCGAGGATCAGCCGCGCGCTGACGAAGAGGCCCGGCCGCAGGCGTCCGTCGGCGTTCTCCAGCACGACGCGCGCCAGCGCGGTCTGGGTCTCGCTGACGCCGACCGGGGCCAGATAGGAGATCGCGCCCCTGATCTCGCCGCGGCCGTCGTCGGGATCGATCAGCACCTCGTCGCCGAGGCGCACGCGCTTGATGTCCTGGCGATAGATCGAGAGGTCGACCCAGATCGTGGAGAGATCGGCGACGACGAAGGCCGGCTTCTGCTCGGAGGCGTATTCGCCGAGCGAGATCTGCCGGTCGATGATCGTGCCGCCGATCGGCGCCTTGAGATCATAGGCCGTCAGGCTCTGGTTGCTTTCGATCGATGCCAGGAGGTCATCCCTGGCGACGGTATCGCCGATCCGCTTGCGGATCGATTTGGCGATGCCGGGGAAGCGCGGCGTCACCTGCACCACGGCCTCCTGGTTGGCGCGCAGCACACCGTTGAAGGAGAGGGTGTCGGTCAGCGTCGCGCTTGCGGCTTCCGCGAGCGCGACGCCCGCGGCGGCGAGCTTGACGTCGGAGATCCTGATGCGGTCGGCGCCATGCTCGTCCTGCTCGACATGCTCGTTCGCCGGCTTCTTCTCGTGCGCCTGCTCCGTCGTCTCGACCCTGGCGGGTGCGAGCATGGCATAGCCATAGGCGCCGAGCGCGGCGGTGATGAGAGCCACGAGGATGGTTGAGGATGTCTTCATCTGGCGCTCTCCCGGGCGAGCGTGAAGGGATTGCCGACGAGACCTTCGATGGTCGCGACCGCGGCGTGGAAATTTTGCTGCGCTTCCTGCTCGCGCAGCCGCGCCTGCGTCACGCTTGCCTGCGCATCGAGCACCTCGAGCAGCGTGAAGCGGCCCTGGCCGTAGCCCTGCGAGATCGCCTCGGCGGCCTCCTGGGCCTTCGGGATCGCGGTCTCGCGCAATATCGCGAGCTCGCGCAGCGATCCTTGCAGCGAGTCGTAGGCGCGGCCGGCAATCACGATCAACGCGTTGCGATTGGCTTCGCGCTCGGCTTTCGTCCTGGCGAGACTTTCCTGCGCCGAGAGGATGTTGCCCTGGTTCTGGTCGAACACGGGGATCGGCACCGAGACGGTGAGGCGTACCGCGTCGTCATTGGTCTCGTTGAAATGACGCCAGCCGGCGGCGATCCGGACGTCCGGATATGGCTTCAACCGCGCCAGCAGCAGCTCGGCATTTCGCTGGGCGTAGACTGCGGTCCAGCGCACAAGTTGCGGGTTGGCGTCGATCGCGGCAACCACCGACTGAAACGAGGGCGGACGGCCCATGGCGTCAAGCCGTCCGGAGACGTCGGCGAATTTCGGCGTGGGATCGCCCATCAGCAGGGCGAGCTCGCGCCGGGCGCTGGCAAGCGTCGCCTTGAAGCGCTCGCGGTCGGCCTTCACCAGCGCGGAGGCGACCTCGGCCCGGCCGGTCTCTGCGGGTGAAGACGCGCCGGCCTCGACACGGCGGCGGAGCAGGGGTGTCAGGCGATCGATCGCGGCGACCTGCTCGTCGAGGATCTGGATGCGGCGCTGGGCGCCGAGCACACTGAGGAAGGCGATCGCCGTCTCCGACAGCACCTCGAGCCTGACAGCCTTGCGCTGGATCGCGGCGACCTCGACACCGGCGCTACCCGCAGCGATGCGTGCCTCGCGCTTGCCGAACAACTCGAACGCCTGGCTGATCTGGAGCGTGGTTTCGGCCGATTTTGTCCCGCGGTAGATGCCGGAGCCGAAGGAATTGTCCTGCTCGTAGGAAAGCTCGGGATTGAGCAGCGCGCCCGCCTGGATGCGCTGGCCGGTGGCGATGCCGACGTCGCGCTCGGCGGCCGTCAGCCGTGGGCTGGCGGCCAGCGCGCGCGTCAGCGCGCTGCGCATGGTCAGGGTCTGGGCCTGCGCGGCCAGCATGAGCGGCCCGCCGATGAGAATCGCCGTCGCGCACGCCAAGCGCGCGGCAGTTCGCCTGCAAAACATGGAATCGACCTGTGAAGGATGAAGCTAGGAGGCGCGCGAGCGCCCGACCAATCCGTTCAGGCAATACGTTTGGGAGGCGGGGAGTCCGTATCGAGCACCACGCCGGCGATGGCAGGCAGGCGCGGTGGCTCGGGAGCGGCGACGAGAGCAGTCAGGGTCTCGGCCTGCGCCGGCTGCGCAACCGTCACCGAGAAGCAGCCATGGCAATGATGGCCGGCGAACGCCTTGTTATGGCCGGCGGCCCCGTCCAGCACGGAGGCGATCTCCGCCTTGCTGGAGGGGTTGGTCACATCGAGTTCGTGCGCGCCGTGCAGCAGGCACGACAGCAGGTAGATGGTTGCGACGAGCACGGCCAGCAGCCCGCGCAGATGGCGCGTGCGAAACATCCCGAATGGCCAGCGGATCGCGGACACGAGGTCACTCTCGTTGCGGTTCGTGTCCCGCCTAGCACGCCTGCGGGAACAGTGTCGACCCGCAACATTGTTACGTCCCGAGAATAAACGCCGCAGCGGCGACAGCCTGTCGCGATTGGTTCTCACGTGCGGGTGTGATCAGGACCTGCGCGTCAGGCTGATGCGATACGACGGTGTCGGCTGCCGCCGCCAGCTGCGGAACGGTGCAGCCATCACTCGCTTCGACCGTCACCGCGACGTGGCAGCTCGCTTCCAACGCCAGTTCCAGCCATTTGATGGCTTCATCGATCCATTGATCGTGGTGCTCGGGATCGGCGAGCGCCTTTTCCCGGAATGCGTTTGCCTGGTTCAGGCACGCCGTTCTGCGATCCACGCCGCTCTCCCGCTCCTGGAGGTTCCACCCCGATTCGCATCTTTGATGATCGCGAGATTGGCGTCGTTAACATAGGAGAGCCAAAGCTGCGCAAAAGCAGAAGGCCCCAGCTTCCCGGGGGGTGACCGGGCTCGGGCCTTTGTGCTCACAATCATCTTCCCTGGGACTTGCGCGGATGGCGACCGTGTCGGGCAACCCGCGCCTAGCGCCGTGGGCTCGGGTTTGGCGGGGACCGGCCAGCCTTGATCGTGGATGAATCGAAGGTCAGAGGCCGGCTTCATCGTGCGACGCCGCCGATCGCATGGCCGGTCGGTATCGGACTAGGCGCGGCTCGGCGCCTCTGTTCAGGTTCTGGAGTTAGCAGCGTAGCATCCGCGATATCGATTGGCGGCTGCACGTTTCCGCCGCCGCCGGACGGCAGCCCAAATCCCTTGATCAATCCGAAGATCGCGGGGATCACGATCAGCGTCAGCAGCGTCGACGAGATCATGCCCCCGATCATGGGGACCGCGATGCGCTGCATGATCTCGGAGCCCGTGCCGGTGCTCCACATGATCGGCAGGAGCCCGGCCATGATCGCCACCACCGTCATCATCTTGGGCCGGACGCGCTCGACCGCGCCTTCCATGATCGCCGCGTAGAGATCGTTGCGGGTCATTGTGCGACCCTCGCGGGCGCAGTGCGCCGTGGTTTTAGCGAAAGCCTGGTTGAGATAGATCAGCATGACGACACCGGTCTCGGCGGCCACGCCTGCAAGGGCGATGAAGCCGACGGCGACCGCGACGGAGAGGTTGAAGCCGAGCCACCACATCAGCCAGAGGCCGCCCACGAGGGCGAACGGCAGTGAGAGCATGACGATCATGGTCTCGGTGACCAAGCGGAAGTTGAGGTAGAGCAGGAGAAAGATGATCAGCAGCGTCACCGGCACGACGATCTTGAGCCGCGCAGTGGCGCGTTCCAGATATTCGTACTGTCCGCTCCAGACCACGTAAGAGCCTGCTGGAAACTGGATGCTCGCCTGCACCGCGCGCTGTGCATCAGCGACGTAGCCGCCGAGGTCGCGGTCGCGGATGTCGACATAGATGTAGGTCGCGAGTTGCCCGTTCTCGGTCCGGATCGATGTCGGCCCGCGCGCGGGCGTGGCGCTTGCAACCTCGCCGAGCGGGACGGCGCCGCCGGCCGGCATCGGGACGAGGATGTCGCTCTCGATCGCCTTCGGATTGTCACGAAGATCGCGCGGATAGCGCATGTTGACGGTGAAGCGCTGTCGGCCCTCCACGGTCGTCGTCACGGTTTGGCCGCCGAGCGCGGTCGCGATTGTGTCCTGCACGTCCTGCACCATGATGCCGTAGCGCGACAGCGCCTCCCGGTTCGGCGTGATTTCGAGGTAGTAGCCGCCGAGGCCGCGCTCGGCGTAGGCCGAAGAGGTGCCGGGGACCGCCTTCAGCACCTGCTCGACCTGCCGGGCAAGCTTGTCGATGCCGGCAAGGTCGGTGCCGATGACCTTGACGCCGATCGGCGTGCGGATGCCGGTGGAGAGCATGTCGATGCGCGCCTTGATCGGCATGGTCCAGGCGTTGGATACGCCGGGAAATAGCAGCGCCTTGTCCATCTCGGCGATTAGGCTGTCGATCGTCACCCCAGCGCGCCACTGCTCCTTCGGCTTGAGATTGACCACAGTCTCGAACATCTCTGGCGGCGCGGGATCGGTCGCGGTGGCCGCGCGGCCGGCCTTGCCGTAGACCGAGGCGACCTCAGGGAACGAGCGGATGATCCGGTCCTGGGTTTGCATCAGTTCGGCCGCCTTGGTCACCGAAATCCCCGGCAGGGTGGTCGGCATATAGAGCAGGGTACCCTCGTTTAGGTTCGGCATGAATTCGGTGCCGAGTTGCCGCGCCGGCCAGATCGAGGCGGCGAGCACGCCGATCGCGAGCAGGATCACCACTATCTTGGCGCGCAATACCCCCTTGATCACCGGGCGATAAATGAAAATCAGGAAGCGGTTGATCGGATTTCTGTGCTCCGGGATGATCCTGCCGCGGACGAAAATCACCATGAGCGCCGGCACCAGCGTGACGGACAGCAGCGCCGCCGCCGCCATCGCAAAGGTCTTGGTGAAGGCGAGCGGGCTGAAAAGCCGACCTTCCTGCTGCTCCAGCGTGAAGATCGGCATGAACGACGCGGTGATAATGAGGAGGCTGAAGAACAGCGCCGGGCCCACCTCCGATGCTGCGTCGATGAGGATCGCGACGCGCGAGCGGCCGGGCTCGGCGCGCTCCAGATGCTTGTGCGCATTCTCGATCATGACGATGGCGGCGTCGATCATGGCGCCGATCGCGATGGCGATGCCGCCGAGGCTCATGATGTTGGAGCCGATCCCGAGCAGCTTCATGGCCCCAAACGCCATAAGCACGCCGACAGGAAGCATCAGGATGGCGACGAGGGCGCTGCGGACGTGCAGCAGGAACGCGATGCAGACCAGCGCCACCACGATGCTCTCTTCGACGAGCGTGTGCCTGAGCGTCTCGATCGCCGCCTTGATGAGATTCGAGCGATCGTAGACCGGGACGATCTCGACCGATTTCGGCAGGCTGGTCGCGATTTCCTTGAACCGCTTCTTGACGCTCTCGATCACGTCGAGCGCGTTCATGCCGAAGCGCTGGAGCACGATGCCGCTCGCCACCTCGCCCTCGCCGTTGAGCTCGGCGATGCCACGGCGCTCGTCCGGCCCGAGCTCGACGCGGGCGACGTCGTGCAAGAGTACGGGCGTTCCGTTCTCGGCCTTCAACACGATGTTGCCGAGATCGTTGATACTCTTGAGGTAGCCTTTGCCGCGAATGACATACTCGAACTCGGAGAGCTCGACGGTGCGCCCGCCGACGTCGGCATTGCTGGCGCGGATGGCGTCGCGCATCTTCTGCATGGTGATGCCGAGATCGCGCATGCGCTGTGGATCGAGGATGACGTTGTACTGCTTCACGAAGCCGCCGACGCTTGCGACCTCCGCGACGCCTTCGGCCTTGGCGAGCGCGAATTTCAGATTCCAGTCCTGGATTGTCCTGGTGTCCGCGAGGTTCAGCTCCTTGGACATCACGGCGTATTGGTAGACCCAGCCGACGCCTGTCGCGTCCGGGCCGATCGTTGGCGTAACGCCGGCGGGCAGCCGGGGCGCTGCGCTGTTGAGGAATTCCAGCACCCGCGAGCGCGCCCAGTAGATGTCGGTCCCGTCCTCGAAGATGACGTAAACGAAGGAGACACCGAAGAAGGAGAATCCGCGCACCACCTTCGATTTCGGTACCGTCAGCATCGCGGTGGTGAGGGGATAGGTGACCTGATCCTCGATCACCTGGGGCGCCTGTCCGGGATATTCCGTGTAGACGATCACCTGGGTGTCGGAGAGGTCGGGAATGGCGTCCAGCGGCAGGTGGATCAGCGCATAGAGGCCTGCAGCGGCGGCGAAGCCCGTGCCGAACAGCACAAGGAGCAGGTTGCGCGCCGACCATGCGATGACGCGCGCGATCATGGCTTGCCTCCCACGGTCTTGTCGTCGGAGGGATCGGTACCTTGCGCCTTGCCAGGCTCGGTAAATCCCTTGAGCGCGGCTTTCAGGTTGCTCTCGGCGTCGATCAGGAAGTTGGCCGAGGTGACGACTAATTCGCCTGCGGTGACACCATCGGTGATTTCAACGAAGCCACCCCCGCGACGGCCGAGCTTGACCTCGCGCGGCTCGAAGCGGCCATCGCCCTTGTCAATCAGGACGGCTTGGCGCGTGCCGCTGTCGAGGACAGCACCTTCCGGCACTGCCAAGACCGGGCCGGGTGTGCCAGATTGAATCTCCGCGTCGACATACATTTCGGGCCGCAACACCTCATCCGGATTTGGTACTTCGACACGGATGCGAGCGGTGCGGGTCTGTGCGTTCAGGTGCGGATAGATCAGCGCCACCACTCCGGTGAAAGTCCGGTCAGCCAGAGCGCGCGGCCTGATCGTCACGTTGCTTCCAACGGAAACCTGACTGAGATCGCGTTCCGCGACGTCGATGACGACCCAGACCAGGCGGTGATCGGCGATCCTGAAAAGAACGTCGCCCGGTCCCGCGCGCATCCCGTTTACCGCGTTACGCTCGAGTATTTCGCCGTCCTGCGGAGCGATCCAGGGGATGGATAGCGAGATTTCGCGCGTGCGTTCGAGCTCCCTGATGGCCGACTCCGGCGTAGCGAGATTTTCCAGTCTGCGGCGGGCACCCTTGAGCGCTTGGCCGGTTGCGCCGGCATTAATGGCGGAAAGATATTCGGCAGCAGCACTGGATAGCGCCGGGCTGTACACGTTCATGAGCGGCTGCCCCTTATGGACATGGTCCCCAGTTGTGACGTTCGCGACGCTTTCGACGAATCCCTCGAAGCGCAGGGCGACCACTGAAACGCGCCGCTCGTCTTCCTGAACTCTTCCCGGTGCGCGGATCACCGACTTGACGGGGTGCTGCACGACCGGCTCGGATTTGACGCCTGTGCGCTGGATCTTGCCCGGCGACAGCTTGACCGTCCCGTCGTCGCTGTCGTCATCCTCGTAGACCGAGATGTAGTCCATCCCCATCGAGTCCTTCTTCGGCACCGGCGAGGTGTCGGGCAGGCCCATCGGGTTGCGGTAATATTTGATCTTGCGATCGCTCGTATGATCGCTGTTGGCGTCGGCAGCCTTCGTGTCCGAAGGCTGATCGGGCTCGTCGAAGCTGATATCCGCGCCGGCAGGCACGGCGCGGTAGTCGCGGCCATCCGGCGTCTTCTTTGGCGTGAGCGAGTAGAACGGCTTGCCGTCCGGATCCCGGAAATAGATCGGTGCGCCCGCATCTGCCGCGCGCGCGGCGGATGCAAGGTGGTCGGCGTCGAACTGCGGGCGCGCACCGATGCCGGCCAACAGCGCGACACCTGCCGCTGCGAGAATCGCAGCGGCAGTGCCCATGGCGGCGAGGCGGGTCATTTCTCGGCCGTAACGACGAGCTTGTTTTCCACCGTGCCGGTTTCGCCCTGCACCTTGGCGCCGAGCGAAAGCTGCCAGCGTCCGGCCATGCCAAAATTGGCCTTGAACCGGTAGGTCCCCGGCTCCGTGCCCGGCATTGCCGTGACCTTGGTGACCATCTCCTGCATGCCGTCCGGGGCCATGTCGAGCCGGCTGGCGAAGATCACCGCGTCGGGCACCGCCTTGCCGGTAGTCTTGTCGACCAGCCGCACCGTGACAATGCGATCGGCGCCGGCCTTGACCGTCGGCTGAACGAGCTGGAATTCGTAGTTCTTGATTTCGGCATGTGCCGTCAGGGTGGTTCCTGCGAAGGCAGCACCGATCAGCGCAGCCTTAGCGGCGCGCGCAACGTTGGAAGTCGTCATGATTTCAATTCCTCGATAGGTCTGGTGAGCCGCCACTGCGACGTGCAGCAAGGCGGCATGCGACGATGCGCGTGCCTCTGCAGGCATGCGTCAGCGATCAGGCGCTTCCGCGCCGGTCAGACGTCGGTTCGAGGAGGATGGTCGGGGGGCTTTGCCGCGAGCCCATCGCGCAGGAGATCATCGCGCGGCGCAAGCGCGTTCCGCCGCGGATTCCGCTCGATAAGCGAGCTCGCTCCGGAAGGAGCGGGGAGCGTGAGGTTCAGCATGCACAGCGCCACGAACGGACAGGTGTCGCAGTTCTTGCTCTTGGTCTGGTCCGGGCAGCAGGGCATGTCTTCGGACACAGCCTGCATGTCATCCGACATCACCTGCATGATATTGCCGGCGCCGCCGGACACCGGCATGGCAGATGCCGGCGTCGACAGCGGCGCGAGCAGAAGCCCGACCGCGACGAGCAGCATAACCAGGCCGTTGATGAACCGTTTTGGGTGCATGCGCGTTTGTTGCACGTCGTTGCGGAACCTGTAAACCGGGGCGACATCACGATGTCGACAAACGTGGTCAGCGCGGCGCTGCCTGCCCTTCATACATGAATGCCATCGGTTTCGGTCCCGGTGCATAGCCGAGATGGAGGTCTTCGACGGCGAATCCGTTGCTGCCGATCAGGTCGGCAATGGCGCGATTGAGATGGCAGCCGCCCGAGAGGCGCTTCCAGGGTGGGGTCAAACGATCCTGCCACCATTGCACGCGCGGCTCCGGCGCGCGGCCATGCTCGACGAACAGGAACTTTCCGCCAGGCCTCAGGACGCGCCGCGCTTCCAACAATGCGCGACTGACGTCCGGGATGCTGCACATGGTCCAGGTCGTCACCACCGTGTCCACGCTCGAATTCTCCAGCGGAATTGCCTCCGCCGAGCCTTCGATCAGCTCGAGCGGTGCCATGCTCTTTCGGCTGGCATCGCGCGCGATCTCCAGAAGCTTTGGTGACGGATCAAGGCCGATGACCTCGGTCACATCAGGCCCGTAGAACGCGAGATTGAGCCCGGGACCAATTCCGATCTCGAGCACGCGGCCGGTCGCGCCGGAGGCAACGCGTGTTCGATACGGCACGAGTTGGGCCTGGCGCATCGCCAGATGCGTCAGCCAAGGCACGATCCTGTCCTGGTAGAAGCCCATGCGAGATCCTCGGACGCTTGGCGCGGTCTAAGGCGCGATGAGATTTGGATGAATCGTCATCGCACTTTAGGTCATTGTTTGAGCATGATAACCGCTTCGCATTTTGCGCTAACGCGGCCCTTCGGGTCCGGATCATGGCTTAGGAACAGCAGTCACCCGCCTGGACGGGTGGACAGGGGACCGATCCGAACGAGCAGAATACGCAGCAATCGCCCACCTTCGGTTTCAGCCTCCTGCCGCAGCCCTTGCAGTCATAGAAGAACTGGCAGGCGTCCGTCGGCATGGCCTCGCGCATGCAATGGCCGCATTCCGGACAGGTGAGAGTCGATTCAAGCTGCATTCGCGATGAACTCCAGGGCCGGTCGTAAGTCCGGTCGTCCCAGCACCCGACAGCAATCGTCGTGGCCGCATCCAAGGCCGAACGGCCTACGCCCGTTCCTCCCAGATCATCGCGAGATGCACGATGGTCTGCACTGCCTTCTCCATGTCCTGCCGGCTGACCCATTCCAGCCGCGAGTGAAACGCGTGCTCGCCGGCAAAGATGTTGGGGCAGGGCAGGCCCATGAAGGAGAGGCGCGAGCCGTCGGTGCCGCCGCGGATCGCTGTGCGCATCGGGCGTAGCCCGGCGCGGCGGATCGCTTCGATCGCGTATTCGAGGATATGCGGGTGACGGTCGATCACCTGCTTCATGTTGCGGTACTGCTCGCGCACCTCGAACTTGTAGGTCGAGCGCGGATAGTCTTTCATGACATCCTTGACGATACCCTCGAGCAGCGTCTCCTTCTCCTTCAACCCTTCCTCGGTGAAGTCGCGCACGATGAAGGAGAGCGTGGCCTGCTCCAGCGCGCCGGAGATGCCGATCGGATGCAGAAAGCCCTGCTTGCCCGAGGTGGTCTCGGGCGAGCAGCCTTCCCTGGGCAGGCGCTCGACGATAGCGGCTGCGATCTTGATCGCATGCTCCATCTTGCCCTTGGCGTAACCGGGATGGGCGCTGACGCCGGTGATGGTGATGGTCGCGCCATCGGCCGAGAAGGTCTCATCCTCGACGCTGCCGGCGCTTTCGCCGTCCATGGTGTAACCGAAGTCGGCCCCGAGCTTCTTGAGATCGACATTGTCGACGCCGCGGCCGATTTCTTCATCGGGCGTGAACAGGATCTTGATGGTGCCGTGCTTCACGTCGGGATTGTTGATGAAGAAATGCGCGGCATCCATGATCTCGGCAACGCCGGCCTTGTTGTCGGCGCCCAGCAGCGTCGTGCCATCGGTGGTGACGATGTCGTTGCCGATCTGGTTCTTGAGCGCGGGATGCTCGGCGAAGCGGATCACCTGGGTGGGATCGGCTGACAGCGTGATGTCGCCGCCGCGATAATTCTTCACGACCTGCGGCTTGACGTCCTTGCCCGAGCAGTCGGGCGAGGTGTCCATGTGCGAGCAGAAGCAGATCACCGGCACCTTCTTGTCG
The DNA here is from genome assembly GCF_054185185.1 of Bradyrhizobium sp. UFLA05-153. Lineage (NCBI taxonomy): Bacteria > Pseudomonadati > Pseudomonadota > Alphaproteobacteria > Hyphomicrobiales > Nitrobacteraceae > Bradyrhizobium > Bradyrhizobium sp. UFLA05-153. The sequence goes on along the minus strand of NZ_JBBIAM010000004.1, from coordinate 187,998 downwards.
GTGTTGGACGGGATCGTCGCATAGACATAGCCGTAGTCGTCGAGATGGGCGTCTTCGACGCCCATCTCCCTGAGCTCGGTGACGAGCACGCGGCCGAGATCCTTCTGCTTCTCGGTCGAGGGCGATGTGGGGGATTCGGGATCGGACTGGGTGTCGATGGTGACGTAGCGCAGGAAGCGCTCGGTCACGGTGTGGGTAAAGGTGAGGGGCATTTCTTCTCGTAACCGCCGGAGTCGGATGAGCTGGCGGTATACCAGAAAAGCGTCATTCCGGGGACCGCGTGTCGCCGCGCAAGGAGGCGTGATCAGGCTTAATGAAGCGTAGGCCTCGGATCGATTCCAGAAGTTCCCCCGGTGGCGGGCGGCCCGTCCGCGCGGGGATTGGGCGGCTTCCTGCCGCCCGACGATTCGGGACCCGGCTTGACGTTGGCATCCGGGGCTGGATTCGGTGAAGTCTCGCAGAAACACCCGATGTTTACAGGAGAGGCGCAACGTCCTTGACTTCACCAGATCGCGCCTTTAAGTCCCCCCTCGTTCCGCATGGCTTTGCCCAGCACGCGGGAGTAGCTCAGTTGGTTAGAGCGCCGGCCTGTCACGCCGGAGGTCGCGGGTTCGAGCCCCGTCTCTCGCGCCATTGAATCAATGGCTTAGCCCTAAATTCTCCACAAAACGCCGCAAATGAAAAGCCGCCCGAAGGCGGCCTTGACGTCTGTCCGAAACGGACCTTTTTCCTTACCGGATCTCCGACGTACCCGAGCTCGTCACCACCACCGGCTTGCCGGCCTTGATCGTGTGGGTGGCCTGGGCGGTCTCGCTGAGGTCGACGCTGGTCCGCGCCGCGATCCCGAAGGCTGCCACTGCGATACCGGCCACCAGCGCCACCACCACGATCTTCAGGTGTGTCGCACGATCGGCAGAGTGAATGGAGTGGTTCATCTGGGCCTCCCGACGGGCTTTCCCGCCCGTCTGTTGGCCCACCTTCTAAGGACGATCTGTTTCCGGATGGTTTCGCGCCTTCGGCAAAATGGTTTCATTTGCCAGGTTTCGTCCGGAGGGCCGTTTCAGGCCGCCGCCCGGGCAATATCGGTCCGGATCGTCCGGGCAGCCCGCAGGAAGAGGAGGGCACCCACGGTGGTCGTGACCGCCGCCGACAGCAGGGAGTAGCGGACGGCGTCCGCGCCGAAGCCGGCTTTCAGCGCGTCGTTGATCACGCCGACGATGAGCGGGCCAAGCCCCTGGCCGAAGCAGGTTGCGGTCAGGGCAATGAGGGCCGAGGCGAGCGCCCGCATGCTGGGCTTTGCCACCGTCTGCGCGATCGCAAAGATCGGCCCGAGATGAAAGCCGACCAGGAACGAGGTCAGCGCCAGCATCGCGACCATGGTCGCGAAATCCTGCGTCAGCATGCACAGCGCGAACACGGGGCCGGCCAGCCCCGAAGTCACCGCGGGTGCCCACAGCTTCCAGCGATCGTCGCGGCGGCTGACCTGCGCCACCACGAAGCCGCCGAGCAGCGTGCCCGCCATCCCGGCGAGCCCCTTGAAGGTCCCTGCATAGGTGCCGATCTCGGCGCTCGACAAATGGTGCACGCGCGCCAGGAACGGCGGGATCCACGCCGCGGTTGCGTAATTCGTATAGGTCGTGAGGCAGAAGCCGATCAGCACGACGATGAAGCTCTGCTGGGAGGCGAGAAAGCGCAGCGTCGGTCCGAGCGGCTCGGGCGTGAACGTTTCCTGCATGGCGCCGCGCTTCGGCTCGGAGATCGTCAGCCACAAGACGGCGGCAAGGAGGATGCCGGGCAGGCCCGCGACGTAGAAGGCCATGCGCCATCCATAGTGCTGGTTGACATAGCCGCCGACGAAATAGCCGAGGAACACGCCGAGATAGGTGCCGATGGCATAGATGCCGAGCGCGCGGGGCCGCTCATTCTTGGCAAAGAGATCGGCGACGATCGATTGCGAGGCCGGCGAGCCTGCGGATTCGCCGATGCCGACGCCAATCCTGGCAAGCGCCAGCGAGGTCACGCTCGTGGCCATACCGCACAGCGCCGTCATCGCGCTCCAGAACGCGAAGGCGAGCGCGACGATGTTGCGCCGGTTCAGCCGGTCGGCCATGCGCGCGATGGGAATGCCGAGCAGGGAATAGAACAGCGCGAAGCCGAAGCCAGCCAAAAGACCCATCATGGTGTCGCTGAGTTGAAACTCCTTCTTGATCGGCTCGATCAGGACGTTGAAGATGGTGCGATCGAGGAAGTTCAGCGCGTAGATGATGGTGAGCAGGCCCAGCACGTAATAGCGCCGCGCGGACGGCTTTGCGGCGGCGGCCGCCGGCGTCGGCACGTCTGACGTCACATCGACCATCGCTTCCCCCGATACGTCTATCTTGTTGTCGTTGGTACGTCTCGTCTAGGCGTCGCGGATGTAATTCCCTGCTTCGAATGCGACCGGCGGCGCGCTGCGATCGAAGGAGACTCCGATCGGGTCGCGGCCTGCGGCGAGTGCCTCGAGTTGATCGGTCAGCATGCGCCGGATCATCAGGATGCCGCGGTCGCTCTGGCCAAAATGCTCCTCGGAGTGGATGGTCACCGGGCCCTGGCCGACCTGAGCCTCATAGTCGCCGGGAAACTGCTGGTGCTCGGCCTCACTCATGTCCCACCAGAATTTTCCGTTGAACTTCGAGCGCATGCGGCCGATGTCGCCGGCATTCTTCACTCGGCCGGCGACATAAATGCGGAAAGAAATGTCGTCGATCGGGAGCACCCAGCCGATCGATTCGACGCGGGCGAACTGCGCGACGCGCGGGTTCGGCACGACGCGTAAGGTCGGCAGCGCCGCCTCGCTGACGCGGTAAAACACCTTGCCGTCGTCCTGCTTGCGCTCCGAACGCACGAGGACCCCGCGCGGCGATTTCTCGAACTTCACCTCCGGCATCGAGGCCATCATGTTGGTGAATTGCGGGCCCGAGAACGAGCCGTGCAGCACCGGCACGTGGTAGGGATCGACCACGTTCTCGAAATGCTGGAGCCAGTTGCAGGGGATGATGGCTGGTCCCCCGCCGCCGATCGAGGAATCATCGGCCTCGACGAGTTCACCCTCGTCCATGGTCTCCAGGCATTCATAAGCCGGCAGGACCGGGCGTTTCTCGGCGGGGCCCATATAGGCGAAGATCAGCCCGTAGCGTTCCTGGACCGGATACCAGGGCTGGCGCACCTTGTCCTTGAACTGCCCGCCGTCGGGCTCGCAGGGTTGCTCGAGGCAGTGGCCTTGCGCGTCGAACTTCCAGCCGTGATAGCAGCAGCGGATGCCGTCCTCCTCGACCTTGCCGTAATACAGCGTGGTGCCGCGGTGGCAGCAGCGTGCGTGCAGCAGGCCGGGCCGGCCATGCTTGTCGCGGAACAGGACGAGGTCCTCGCCGAGCGCGCGGACTTTCCTGGGCGTATCGGTGGCGTCACTAACGAGACCGACGGGGTGCCAGTAGCGGCGGAGCAGTTCGCCCATCGGCGTGCCGCGCGCGACCGAAGTCAGCTCGGTGCGCGTGCTTGCTTCCCGCATCGCGTAGGCCGTGCCGAGATCGCGATCCCGCTGGGTGATGGTCATGATGCTCCTCCCGCCTGCGGCTCGTCGGCCGCCAGGTCGTGTTCTTGCCCGTTGAGGCAGTCAACGATAGATCGATGACAGTGTCAACGATCTTGCGAATGCCTCTGACAATCATTTTAACCACCGGTCCTTGCGCCCCTTGGCAGGCCGTTTGTTTGTTGGCAGAGGTGGCGCATGAGCCAGAAGCCGAGCAGGGGCGGGCGAATGCCGCCTGACGTTGAGGACGAGGCGCCGCCGGCACCGATCACCGTGATGCTGTCGTCGCGGCTGATGGTGCTCGCCAATCTGCTCAGGCGCGGCGCCATCCTCCGCTACAAGCGTCTCGTCGGACTGAATTCGGTGGAGTTCGGTCTCGTCGCCTCGCTCGGCCGGCGTCCGCCGATGAGCGTGGCGCGGCTCGCCGAAGCCGTCGGTCAGGACAAGGGGCAGATCAGCCGCGCACTCGCGGGCCTGTCGTCACGCAAGCTGATCGCGAAAACGGCCAATCCGCACGACAGTCGCGAAGTGCTGATCTCGCTGACCAAGGCGGGACTCGCCGCCCATGACGCGATCGTTGCCAGCGCGCAGGAGCGCAATCGGCGCCTGCTTGAGCAATTGAGCAAGGACGAGCTCGATACGCTGCTGGTGCAGATCGATCACCTGACGGTCACCGCCGAAGCGATGTTAGAGGCGGAAAAGGATCCCGACTGATCGCCGCGCCGATTTTCGAAGCGCCCATTTTGGAAGAGTTCTTGGAGGATCTCTAAGAAATTTTCTAAGAGGTATTCAATTAGGTTTCCCGCACGCGCGCGCTTAAGCGTCGCCGCAACGCATGTCGTCATTCGCACTGACGGCATGGAACAACAAACGTTGCAGGTTGGGGTGGTGCGTTGAACTGTCTTGGAATGCTGCGGTCGGCGGGACTTGCGACCGCGTCCGCTTTGGTGCTGTTGCCGCAAGTTTCGATCGCTCAATCCTCGGGATCCTCGTCGCAGAGCGGTGCGCAAGCCTTGCCGCCGGTTACCGTGGCTTCGCCTGAGCCCCGCCGCCGCGCGGCCGCCGCGGCGCCGCGTCGAACGCCGCGCGCGGCGGCGCAGAGCGCGAGCGAGAGAAAGCCGCAGCCTGAGCGCAACGTCGGATTCGTCGAGACGCCGCGCGGTCCGGTCCACGGCTATGTCGCTAACCGCAGCTCGTCCGGCACCAAGACCAACACGCCGATCATGGAGACGCCGCAATCGGTGTCGGTCATCGGCGCCGAAGAGATCCGCGACCAGAAGCCGAACAAGCTGGATGAGGTGCTGCGCTATTCGGCGGGCGTGCGCGCCGGAACCTTCGGTGCCGACACCCGCAATGACTGGTGGCTGATCCGCGGCTTCAAATCCGACGATGTCGGCCTGTTCCTCGACGGCATGCAGCTCTTCTACACGTCCTATGCAAGCTGGAAGCTCCAGCCCCTCAACATGGAGCGCGTCGAGGTGCTGCGCGGTCCCTCGGCAGTGCTCTATGGCGCCTCGAGCCCGAGCGGCATCGTCAACGTCATCAGCAAGATGCCGCCCAGCGAGCCGATCCGCTACATCGAGACCGGCGTCAACAATTTCGGCAACGCCTATGTCGGCTTCGATGTCGGTGGTCCCGTCGCGACGAGCCCTGAGAACGGAAAGCTGTTCTATCGCGTCGTCGGTCAGGTCCAGAACGGCGGCACCCAGGTCGACTTCACGCCCGACAACAACTACTTCATCGCGCCGTCGGTCACCTGGAAACCGGATGCCGACACGACGTTCACCGTCCTGGCTTCGGCGTCGAAGCAGGATACCCGCGGCATCAACTTCCTGCCGTATCAGGGCACGGTGACCAACGCAGCGTTCGGCCGCATCCCGACGAGCACGTTCCTCAGCGATCCCAGCATCGACAAGTTCACGCGCGAGCAGGAGATGCTCGGCTATCAGTTCGAGCGCAATCTCAACGACAGCCTGACCTTCCGGCAGAATGCGCGGTTTGCGCATGTCGACGTGACCTATCGCGGCCTCGTCGCCAACGGCTATTCCAACGCCACGACGGGCGATATCGCGCGCTACAATTGGTATGCGAAGGACACCGCCAACCAGGCCAATCTCGACAACCAGTTGGAGTATCGTTTCGACACTGGCCTGTTGAAGCACACGATGCTGTTCGGCGTCGATTTGCGGGGCTACCAGATCGACGACTACCAGCAGTTCCAGTTCGGCACCACGCCGTCGATCAATGTCTTCAGTCCGGTCTACGGTCTCAATGTGCCATTTACGAACGGGCCGTTCCGCAACTTCCTGATCACGCAGAAGCAGGCCGGCACTTACCTTCAGGACCAGATCAAGCTCGGCAATTTCACGCTCGTGGTGAGCGGCCGCAATGATTGGGTCGAGACGACCCAGGCCGCTCGCGACACGGGGGCCATAGTCGCCAGCCGCGATGACAGCAGGTTCAGCGGGCGCGCGGGCCTCATCTACAATTTCGACAACGGCCTTGCGCCCTACGTGTCCTATGCGACGAGCTACAATCCGGTCATTGGCCTCAATGCCAACAACCAGTTGCTCCTGCCGGAAACCGGCAAGCAGGTCGAGGTCGGCCTGAAGGTGCAGCCGAAGTGGTTCGACGGTTACTTCACGGTCTCGGCCTTCGACCTGAAGCGTCAGAACGCGCTGACCACCGATCCGTCAAATGCGCTGTTGCAGAACCAGACCGGCGAGGTCACCTCGCGCGGCATCGAGCTCGAGGCGGTAGCCAATGTCACGAAGGAGTTGAAGCTGATCGGCGCCTTCACCAGCTATCATCTCTTCACCAGCAAGGATCTCGATTCATCGCTAATCGGCAAGACGCCGACCAACACGCCTGAGCTCCTGGCCTCGGGCTGGGCCGACTACACGTTCAAGGAGGGACCGCTGGCGGGGTTCGGCTTCGGCGGGGGCGTGCGCTATGTCGGCTCGTCCTGGGCTGACACCGCCAGCACGCTCGAGGTTCCCGCCGTCGTGCTCGGCGATCTCGCGCTTCACTACGAATGGCAGAATTGGCGCACCGCGCTGAACGTGATCAACGTGACCGACAAGATCTATGTCGCCAGTTGTGCGTCGGTGACGTCCTGCTTCTACGGCGATCGCCGGCGCGTCACAGCCAGCGTGTCGTACAAATGGTGAGGGCAGGCGAGGGGATCGCGTCGTGAAGGCGCGCACCGTCAGGGTCTGGTCCGTGGTCCACACCTGGACCAGCCTGATCTCGACCGTGTTCCTGCTCCTGCTCTGCCTGACCGGCCTGCCGCTGATCTTCCATCACGAGATCGATGAGCTTCTGGGCTATGCCCCCCGCCCCGAAGCTCATGCGGGCGCGGCGCGTGCGACCACCCAGGAGGTCGCCGACGCCGCGCTTGCAGCCGATCCGGGGCGGGTGCTGCAGTATATCTCCTGGGACAAGGACGAACCCGGGATCGTGTTCGCATTCACCAATAGCGCGCCGGACGGCCCGCCGGACAATGCCACCGTGCGTGCCGTCGATGCGGTCTCGGCCAGGCTGCTCGGACCCGTCGGCGTCGGGCCGATGCTGATCGTGCTCAAACTGCACACGGACATGTTCGCCGGCCAGGCCGGAAAGCTGTTTCTCGGCGCGATGGGGCTCATGTTCGCGGTCGCGATCATCTCCGGCGTGGTGCTGTACTGGCCGTTCACCCGCCGCCTGCGCTTTGCGACCATCCGCGCTTCCGCCGCGCGCCGCGTGGTCTGGCTCGACTGGCATAATCTGATCGGCGTGGTGACGGTTGTCTGGGCGCTGGTGGTCGGGCTGACCGGTGTGATCAACACCTGGGCCGAGCTGATGCTCGATCAATGGAAGGCGACCGAACTGGCGAGCATGGTCGGGCCCTATGCCGGCAAGCCGCCGCCGCTGCGTCTGGCCTCGCTTGACGGCGTCGTCGCCCGCGCCAGGGCGGCCGCACCCGGCATGGACATCGCCTTCATCGCCTTCCCGGGCACCCCGTTCACGTCATCGCACCATTTCGCGGCGTTCATGCGCGGCGATACCGCGCTTACGGCGCGCCTGCTGAAGCCTGTGCTGCTGGACGGGGAGACCGGGGAGGTCGCCGACAGCCGGGCGCTGCCGGTCTATCTCCAGGCGCTCTTGATTTCGCAACCGCTGCATTTCGGCGACTATGGCGGTATGCCGCTGAAGGTGATCTGGGCCGCGCTCGACGTGCTCACGATGATCGTGATCGGCAGCGGCCTCTACCTTTGGCTGGCGCGGCGGCGGAAGCGGGGACCCGCCCGCGCCGACGCATTCGCCAAACGAGCCCCGGTCCCGTCATGATGCATGGCTCGTCCGGCCGCTGGCGTCCGTGGATACGGGTCTTCGGCGCGCCGATTCTGATTGCGGTGGCGACCTCGATCGGCCTGTTGGCGGCGCTGCTCTGGGGCGAGATCGGCAAATATGTCGCTTGGGTGACGGTCGGCTTTCCCGTGCTCGTCATTCCCTGGGCCTGGCTGCGCCGCGGCAGGACAGCAAAGCCGTCCTAGACACCCCGAGACGCGGTCCGACGTGCTCCGCGCGGAGCATCCGCCGACGGCGGGGAGACTGACATGGATGCCCTTGCTGGGGCGGCCGTTCTGCTCCATACCAACCGCGGGGCGATTCCGGGATTACCACTGTTCTGGGGGCGGCAAAGGGCCTAAAAACAGCGCGTCTTGCACCCTTTGGTGCACTGCGCTAAGGCTCAGAACAATTCCAAATTGGGACGAATCCGCGAGCCACCCGAGGCTTGCGGGAAAAAGGGCTCGCCAATGAGCGGCATTCTGCAGAACTATCTTCCACTTGTGGTCTTTATAGGGGTAGCGGGCCTGATTGGCCTCGTGCTGCTGATCGCGCCCTTCATCGTGGCGTTCCAGCAGCCGGATCCGGAAAAGCTGTCGGCGTATGAGTGCGGTTTCAACGCCTTCGACGACGCCCGGATGAAGTTCGACGTCCGCTTCTACCTGGTCGCCATCCTCTTCATCATCTTCGACCTCGAGGTGGCGTTCCTGTTCCCCTGGGCGGTAGCGTTCGGCAAGCTTGGTGCGACAGGCTTCTGGTCCATGGTGGTGTTCCTCGCCGTGCTGACGGTGGGGTTTGCCTATGAATGGAAGAAAGGGGCACTCGAATGGGATTGAACCCTGCCACACAGTCCTCCGGTCCGGTTCTAGCGCCGGCCCCCAAGGGCATTCTCGACCCGTCGACCGGCAAGCCGGTCGGAGCCAATGATCCGTTCTTCCTCGAGGTCAATCACGAGCTGTCCGACAAGGGCTTCTTCGTTGCGGCCACAGACGATCTGATCACCTGGGCGCGCACGGGCTCGCTGATGTGGATGACCTTCGGTCTCGCCTGCTGCGCGGTCGAGATGATGCAGGTCTCGATGCCGCGCTACGACGTCGAGCGCTTCGGCTTTGCGCCACGTGCCTCGCCGCGCCAGTCCGACGTGATGATCGTCGCAGGCACCCTGACCAACAAGATGGCCCCGGCGCTGCGCAAGGTCTACGACCAGATGCCAGAGCCGCGCTACGTCATCTCCATGGGCTCCTGCGCCAATGGCGGCGGCTACTATCATTATTCCTACTCGGTCGTGCGCGGTTGCGACCGCATCGTGCCGATCGACATCTACGTGCCGGGCTGCCCGCCCACGGCGGAAGCGCTGCTCTATGGCGTGCTGCTGTTGCAAAAGAAGATCCGGCGCACCGGCACCATCGAACGCTAAGGTTTTACGTCATGGACGACGGCAAGCTCGACGCCCTTGGGCAAACGATCGTTAGCGCGCTTCCGGGCGCCGCCACCGGTCACGCGGTGGCCTTCAACCAGCTCACGGTGGACGTCGAGGCCGCCAAGATCGTTGAGGTGGTCAAGTACCTCCGCGACGATCCGAACTGCCGCTTCGTCAACTTTACCGACGTGACGGCGGTGGATTACCCGTCGCGCGAGAAGCGCTTCGACGTCGTCTATCATCTGATGTCGCCGACCCTGAACACCCGGATCCGGCTCAAGGCGCAGGCCGATGAGACCACGCAGGTGCCGTCGCTGATCGAGGTGTTTCCCGGCGCCGACTGGTTCGAGCGCGAGACCTACGACCTCTATGGCGTGATCTTCGTCGGCCATCCCGACATGCGCCGCATCCTCACCGATTACGGTTTCGAGGGGCATCCGCTGCGCAAGGACTTCCCGCTCACCGGTTTCGTCGAGGTCCGCTACGACGACCAGGAGAAGCGGGTTGTGTACGAGCCGGTCCGGCTCAACCAGGAATTCCGCAAGTTTGATTTCCTGTCGCCGTGGGAAGGGGCGGACTATCCGCTGCCCGGCGATGAGAAGGCGGGGCCGAAGGTCTGATCATGAACGAACAACCTGAGAACCTCCGTAATTTCACCATCAACTTTGGTCCGCAGCATCCGGCGGCACATGGCGTGTTGCGCCTCGTGCTCGAACTGGATGGTGAAATCGTCGCGCGCGTCGATCCCCATATCGGTCTGCTTCACCGCGGCACGGAAAAGCTGATCGAGCAGAAGACGTACTTGCAGGCGATTCCTTATTTCGATCGCCTGGACTACGTCGCGCCGATGAACCAGGAGCACGCTTTCTGCCTTGCGGCGGAAAAGCTGCTTGGCATTGAGGTGCCGCGCCGCGGCCAGTTGATCCGCGTGCTCTATTGCGAGATCGGCCGCATCCTCTCGCATCTTCTCAACGTGACCACGCAGGCGATGGACGTCGGCGCGCTGACCCCGCCGCTGTGGGGCTTCGAAGAGCGCGAGAAGCTGATGGTGTTCTACGAGCGCGCCTCGGGCAGCCGTATGCACGCAGCTTTTTTCCGCGTCGGCGGCGTGCACCAGGACCTGCCGCCCAAGCTGATCAACGACATCGAGGCCTGGTGCGATCCGTTCCTGAAAGTGGTCGACGACCTCGACCGCCTGCTCACCGCCAACCGCATCTTCAAGCAGCGTAACGTCGATATCGGCGTGGTGCCGCTGAAGGAAGCCTGGGAGTGGGGTTTTTCGGGCGTGATGGTGCGCGGCTCGGGCGCGGCCTGGGACCTGCGCAAGGCGCAGCCCTATGAATGCTATGCCGAGATGGAATTCGACGTTCCGATAGGCAAGAATGGCGACTGCTACGACCGCTACCTGATCCGCATGGAAGAGATGCGCCAGTCGGTGCGGATCATGAGGCAGTGCATCGAGAAGCTGAAGGCGCCGGACGGGCAGGGGCCGGTCGCGGTCGAGGACAACAAGGTCTTCCCGCCGCGCCGCGGCGAGATGAAGCGCTCGATGGAAGCGCTCATCCATCACTTCAAGCTCTACACCGAAGGCGTCCACGTGCCGGCGGGCGAGGTCTATGCCTCGGTCGAGGCGCCGAAGGGCGAGTTCGGCGTCTATCTCGTCTCCGACGGCACCAACAAGCCCTACAAGTGCAAGATTCGCGCGCCGGGCTTTGCCCATCTGCAGGCCATGGACCACATCTGCAGGGGCCATCTGCTCGCCGACGTCTCGGCCATCCTCGGCTCGCTCGACATCGTGTTCGGAGAGGTCGATCGGTGATGGTGCAGGCGCCAATCCAGTTTGACCGCGGCTCGGGGGCCCTTGAAGGGGCCAACCTGTGGGAGCGGACGGCTGCCTTGGCGCTGGTGACGGGATCGAAGATCTCCTCGCACTTCTCCCACATGGGCTACATCGCCTGCGCGAACCTGCTGCGGAAAACGCTGCCCGACCGCAACATCGCGATCAAGCTCAACCCCGACGCCGTGTTCGAATTTCCTTACGGCGACGGCTATTGGAGCAAGCTGCTCAACCGCTCCTACAATTACGAGGACGAACTGGAGCTGTTGTTCGCGGACTCCGTCGACGTCGATTACACGCTGCTCGATTGCGGCTCGAACTACGGCTACTGGTCGGTGCTGGTGTCGAGCAAGCCGTTCGGCGCGCACAAGGCGATCGCCATCGAGCCGTCGGGTCAGAACTATCCGAAGCTTGCGAACAACGCCCGCATCAACGGCAACCGTTTCGAGACCATGAAATGCGCGATCGGTGCCGAGCGCGGTACCGCGCGGCTGTCCGGCACCAAGCACGAGGCCTTCAGCATCGCCGGCGCCCCCTCGGCGGGCGGCGAGGAAGTGCCGGTGATTGCGCTCGACAATCTGCTCGATGACGGCAAGGTCGAGGCTGGCGGCAAGTATCTGATCAAGCTCGACGTCGAGGGCGTCGAGATCGAGGCCATCAAGGGCGGCAAGCGGCTTCTTGAAGGCGACAGCGTGATCATCTGCGAGGAGCACGGCAGCGACCGTTCGCACGCGGTGTCGCGCTACATCCTCGAACAGACCCCGCTTAAGCTGATTGTCTACGATCCTAGCACCAATCGCATGGAGACGGTGACCGAACTCTCGATCCTCGATCGCATCAAGGTCTCCACCCACGTCGGCTACAACGTTTTCGGCACCGCAAGCGCATTCTGGCAGGACAGGATCGATGCCCTGAATGCGAAGGCTGTGCGCCGTATCCAGTGAGAGATTGAAGAGATGTCCGTTCGCCGCCTAGCGCCCAAGGAAGTCCAGCCCGCGAGCTTTGCGTTCACGGAGGAGAACCTCGCGTTCGCGAAGCAGCAGATCGCGAAGTATCCGGCCGGTCGCCAGGCCTCCGCCGTGATTGCGATTTTGTGGCGCGCGCAGGAGCAGAACGACGGCTGGGTGTCGGAAGCCGCAATCCGCGTGATCGCCGACATGCTCGACATGCCCTACATCCGCGTGCTGGAAGTTGCGACCTTCTACACGATGTTCCAGCTCGCGCCCGTCGGCAAGAAGGCCCACGTCCAGGTCTGCGGCACCACGCCGTGCCGGCTGCGCGGCGCCGAAGACCTGATCCACGTCTGCGAGAGCCGGATCCATCACGAGCCCTTCCACCTTTCCAAGGACGGCAATTTCAGTTGGGAAGAGGTCGAGTGCCTGGGCGCCTGCGTGAACGCGCCGATGGTCCTGATCGGCAAGGACACCTATGAGGATCTGACCAAGGACAGCTTCGGTAAGGTGCTCGACGGCTTTGCCTCGGGCAATCCGCCCAAGCCCGGCCCGCAGAACGGCCGTCAGTTCTCGGCCCCCATCACCGGACCGACCACGCTGAAGGAGACCACCTGATGCGTGATCTCGCGTCACCGGCAGCGGAGAGGAGCGGCGCCGTGAAGAAGTGGGGCTTCATCGCGATGCATGCCGCTGTCGCGGCCGCCTTCATCTTCCTGCTGCAGCGCTTCACCCTGAACGCGTCGCTGGAAACCAGTCTGCTCTGGGCGCTGACCTTCGCTGTCTGCGCCGCCGGGCTTGCCTACAAGCAAGCCAACCGTTGATCGGAAAGCACTGAAATGCTCGAGGACAAGGACCGCATCTTCAAGAACCTCTACGGCCTCCATGATTGGGGGCTCGAGGGCGCGCGGCGCCGCGGCGCCTGGGATGGCACGAAGGCCATCATCGACAAGGGCCGCGACTGGATCATCAACGAGATGAAGGCATCGGGCCTGCGCGGCCGCGGCGGCGCCGGCTTCCCGACGGGCCTGAAATGGTCGTTCATGCCGAAGGAATCGACCGACGGCCGGCCGAGCTATCTCGTCGTCAACGCCGACGAGTCCGAGCCCGGCACTTGCAAGGATCGCGAGATCATGCGGCACGATCCGCATCTCCTGATCGAGGGCTGCCTGATCGCGAGCTTCGCGATGAACGCGCATGCCTGCTACATCTATGTCCGTGGCGAGTTCATTCGCGAGCGCGAGCACCTGCAAGCCGCGATCGACCAGGCCTATGACGCCAAGCTGATCGGCAAGGACAACGTCAACGGCTGGCCGTTCGACCTCTACGTCGCCCACGGCGCCGGTGCCTATATCTGCGGCGAAGAGACCGCGCTGCTCGAGAGCCTGGAAGGCAAGAAGGGCCAGCCGCGGCTGAAGCCGCCGTTCCCGGCGAATGTCGGCCTGTTCGGCTGCCCGACCACGGTCAACAACGTCGAGTCGATCGCGGTGGCGCCAGACATTCTGCGGCGCGGTGCGGCGTGGTTCGCTGGCATCGGTCGTCCCAACAATGTCGGCACCAAGCTCTTTTGCATTTCCGGCCATGTCGAGCGGCCCTGCAACGTCGAAGAGGCCATGGGGATTCCGTTCCGTGAGCTGATCGAGAAGCATTGCGGCGGCATCCGCGGCGGCTGGGACAATCTGAAGGCCGTGATTCCTGGCGGCTCGTCGGTTCGCATGGTGCCGGCTGAGCAGATCATCGACACGCCGATGGATTTCGACTCCTTAAGCAAGCTGCGTTCGGGTCTCGGCACCGCGGCCGTGATCGTGATGGACAAGTCGACCGACTTGATCCGCGCGATCGCCCGCATCTCCTATTTCTACAAGCATGAGAGCTGCGGCCAGTGCACGCCGTGCCGCGAGGGCACGGGGTGGATGTGGCGCGTCTTGACCCGCATGGCCGAGGGCCGCGCCCACAAGCGCGAGATCGACATGCTGCTGGAAGTCACCAAGCAGGTCGAAGGCCACACCATCTGCGCGCTCGGCGACGCAGCCGCCTGGCCGATCCAGGGCCTGATCGCGCATTTCCGTCATGAGATCGAAGCGCGCATCGACCAGTATTCGCACAAGGCCGACATCGACGATGCCGGCGTCCGCGATCCCGTGAACATGGTCGCGGCGGAGTAGGAAGAATGACAAAGCTCATCATCGACGGCAAAGAGATCGATGTCCCGCCGGAGTACACGCTGCTCCAGGCGTGCGAGGCTGCGGGCGCCGAGATTCCGCGCTTCTGCTATCACGAGCGGCTGTCGATCGCCGGCAACTGCCGGATGTGCCTCGTCGAGGTGAAGGGCGGCCCGAAGCCGGTCGCGAGCTGCGCCTGGGGCGTGCGCGATTGCCGTCCGGGTCCCAAGGGCGAGCCGCCGGAGATCTCCACGCGTTCGCCGATGGTGAAGAAAGCGCGCGAAGGCGTGATGGAGTTCCTTCTCATCAACCATCCGCTGGACTGCCCGATCTGCGACCAGGGCGGCGAGTGCGACCTCCAGGACCAGGCGATGGGCTATGGTGTCGACACCAGCCGCTTCGCCGAGAACAAGCGCGCCGTCGAGGACAAATATCTCGGTGCGCTGGTCAAGACATCGATGAACCGCTGCATCCAGTGCACGCGCTGCGTCCGCTTCTCGGCGGAAGTTGCCGGGGCCCCCGAGATGGGCGCCACGGGCCGCGGCGAGGACATGGAGATCACGACCTATCTCGAGCACGCACTGACGTCCGAGCTTCAGGGCAATCTCGTCGACATCTGCCCGGTCGGCGCGCTGACCTCGAAGCCATACGCCTTCGCGGCGCGGCCGTGGGAGCTCGGCAAGACGCAGTCGGTCGACGTGACGGACGGCATCGGATCGGCGATCCGCGTCGACACCCGTGGCCGCGAGGTGATGCGCATCCTGCCGCGCGTCAACGAGGCCGTGAACGAGGAGTGGATTTCCGACAAGACCCGTCACGTCGTCGATGGCCTGCGGACCCAGCGGCTCGACCGGCCCTATATCCGCGAGGCCGGCAAGCTGCGTGCGGCTTCGTGGACCGAAGCCTTCGCCGCGATTGCCGCCAAGGCGGGCCGCACCGACGGCAAGCGCATCGGTGCGATCGCAGGCGATCTCGCCGGCGTCGAGGAGATGTTCGCGCTGAAGGATCTGCTCGCCAAGTTCGGCTCGGCCAATCTGGCGGTGCAGGGCGGCGATGGCTTCGATCCCGCGCTCGGCCGCGGCTCGTACATCTTCAATCCGACGCTGGTCGGCATCGAGCAGGCCGACGCGCTCCTGATCATCGGCGCCAATCCGCGCAAGGAGGCGGCCGTGTTCAACGCCCGCATCCGCAAGCGCTGGCGCGCGGGCGGCTTCAAGATCGGCTTGATCGGCGCCAAGGCCGATCTGACCTACGACTACGATCATCTCGGTGCCGGTACAGAGACGCTCGCCGACCTCGCAGCCGGCAAGCACTCCTTCGCCGACGTCCTGAAGAACGCCAAGCATCCGGTCATCCTGGTCGGCGCGGGTGCGACCTCGCGTCACGACGGCGCGGCGATCCTCGCGCAGGCGGCCAAGATCGCGTTCGATGTCGGCGCGGTGAAGGACGGCTGGAACGGCTTTGGCGTGCTGCATGAGACGGCGTCGCGCGTCGGCGCGCTGGATATCGGTTTCTCGGCGGGCGCTGGCGGCCTGAACGCCGCGCAGATGACGACCTTCGGCACGCTGGACCTGTTGTTCCTGCTCGGCGCCGACGAGATCAAGGCGCCGGACGGCACCTTCGTGGTCTATATCGGCACCCATGGCGACCGTGGCGCGCATCGCGCCGACGTGATCCTGCCGGCGGCGGCCTACACCGAGAAGTCGGCGATCTACGTCAACACCGAGGGCCGCGCGCAGATGACGGGACGCGCCGCGTTCCCGCCGGGCGAGGCCCGGGAGGACTGGGCGATCGTCCGCGCGCTGTCGGAAGCGCTCGGCAAGAAGCTTGGCTATGACTCGCTCGCAGCCCTGCGCCAGGCGATCTTCAAGGCGGTGCCGCATCTGATCCGTCTGGACCAGATCGAGACGGGCAGTGCCGACCAGGTCAAGGCGCTCGCGGGCAAGGGCGGCGCGCCGGAGAAGGCGCCGTTCAAGGCCCTGATCGAGGACTTTTACCTGACCAACCCAATCGCGCGTGCGTCTGCCGTGATGGCGGAATGCTCGCGGCTTGCCTCCGGGCAGATGCTGACCGCAGCGGAGTAAGCGTGATCTGATGGCATTCTTCGAAAGCGCATTCTGGACCGGGTTCCTCTGGCCGCTGATCATCATGGTCGCGGAGAGCGTGTTGGTGCTCGTCGTCCTGCTGGTCGCGATCGCCTACATCCTGCTCGCCGACCGCAAGATCTGGGCGGCGGTGCAGATCCGCCGCGGCCCGAACGTGGTCGGCCCCTGGGGCCTGTTCCAGTCCTTCGCCGACCTCCTGAAGTTCGTGCTGAAGGAGCCGATCATCCCGGCCGGCGCCAACAAGGGCGTCTTTCTCCTTGCTCCCTTGGTATCGTGCGTGCTCGCGCTCGCGGCCTGGGCGGTGATCCCGACCAACCTCGGCTGGGTGATCTCCGACATCAACGTCGGCATCCTCTATATCTTCGCGATCTCGTCGCTGTCGATCTACGGCATCATCATGGCCGGCTGGTCGTCGAACTCGAAATATCCGTTCCTGGCTGCGCTGCGCTCGGCGGCGCAGATGGTGTCCTACGAGGTCTCGATCGGCTTCGTCATCATCACCGTTCTGCTCTGCGCCGGCACGCTGAACCTCTCGGCCGTGGTCGAGGCGCAGAAGCTGCACGGCTTTGCGAGCCTGATCGGCCTGCCGCAGCTCACCATCCTGAACTGGTATGTGTGGCCGCTGTTCCCGATGTTCGTGGTGTTCTACGTCTCGGCACTGGCGGAAACCAACCGCCCGCCGTTCGACCTCGTCGAGGCCGAGTCCGAGCTCGTCGCCGGCTTCATGGTCGAGTACGGCTCGACGCCATACCTGCTGTTCATGCTCGGTGAGTATGTCGCGATCGTCACGATGTGCGCGATGGCGACGATCCTGTTCCTGGGGGGGTGGCTGCCGCCGGTCGATCTGCCGCCGTTCAACTGGGTGCCGGGGATCATCTGGTTCTCGCTCAAACTGTTCTTCATGTTCTTCCTGTTCGCGATGGCAAAGGCGATCGTGCCGCGCTACCGCTACGATCAACTGATGCGCCTCGGCTGGAAGGTGTTCCTGCCGCTGTCGCTCGCGATGGTGGTCGTGGTGGCCGGCGTGCTGCATTTCGCCGGCATCGCGCCGAAGTGAGGTCCGCCATGGGTATCAACATCAACGCCACCGCGCGCTCGCTTCTGCTGTCGGAATTCGTCTCGGCGTTCTTCCTCGCCATGCGTTACTTCTTCCAGCCGAAGCCGACGCTGAACTATCCCTTCGAGAAGGGCCCGATCTCGCCGCGCTTCCGCGGCGAGCACGCGCTGCGCCGCTATCCGAACGGCGAAGAGCGCTGCATCGCCTGCAAGCTGTGCGAGGCGGTATGCCCTGCGCAGGCCATCACCATCGAGGCCGGTCCGCGCCGCAACGACGGTACCCGCCGCACCGTGCGCTACGACATCGACATGGTGAAGTGCATCTATTGCGGCCTCTGCCAGGAGGCCTGCCCGGTCGACGCCATCGTCGAAGGCCCGAACTTCGAGTTCGCGACCGAGACCCGCGAGGAACTGTTCTATGACAAGGCCAAGCTGCTCGCCAATGGCGATCGCTGGGAACGCGAGATCGCGAAAGCGATCGAGCTCGACGCGCCGTACCGGTGAGGTGAGGGCATGATCCTTCCCGCGCTGTTCTTCTATCTGTTCGCCGGCATCTGCGTCGCCTCGGCGGTGATGGTGATTGTCTCGCGCAATCCCGTGCACTCCGTGCTGTACCTGATCCTGGCCTTCGTCAACGCCTCCGGCCTGTTCGTGCTGATGGGCGCCGAGTTCCTGGCGATGATCCTGATCGTCGTCTATGTCGGCGCGGTCGCGGTGCTGTTCCTGTTCGTGATCATGATGCTCGACGTCGATTTCCTCGAGCTGCGCGAGGGCTTCATCGAGTACCTGCCGGTTGGCCTCGTGATCGGCGGCATCTTCATGTTCGAGCTGTTGCTGGTCGTCGGCGCCTGGGTGATCAACCCGACCGTGTCCAAGACGATCACGGCGGCGATCCCGACCAACGTCTCCAACACCGAGGCGCTCGGGCTCGTGCTCTATACGAAGTACATCCATTACTTCCAGCTCGCCGGCATGGTGCTGCTGGTCGCGATGATCGGTGCCATCGTGCTGACCCTGCGCCACAAGGCCAGCGTCAAGCGGCAGGACATCAACGTTCAGAACGCGCGCACGCCCGACATGGCGATGGCGCTGCGCAAGGTGGCGCCGGGGCAGGGGCTCCAGGATGCCGATGCGGCGGAGTGGGTGAAATGACGATCGGGCTCGGACACTATCTTGCCGTCGGCGCGATCCTGTTCACGCTCGGCATCCTCGGCATCTTCCTGAACCGCAAGAACATCATCGTCATCCTGATGTCGATCGAGCTGATCCTGCTCTCGGTCAACATCAACTTCGTGGCGTTCTCGACCTTCCTCGGCGACATCGTCGGCCAGGTCTTCGCGCTGCTGGTGCTGACGGTCGCAGCTGCCGAAGCCGCGATCGGTCTCGCCATCCTGGTGGTCTATTTCCGCAACCGCGGTTCGATCGCGGTTGAGGACGTCAATCTGATGAAGGGTTAACCCAGCTATGGTCCAGGCAATTGTCTTTCTGCCTCTGCTGGGCGCCATTCTCGCCGGCCTGATCGCCATTTTCGGCGCGCATGCCCGCAACCCCAGTGGCGATACGGTCGAGCATCACGGTGACGATCACGGTCATGGCGACGCCCATGCTGCGGCCGCCCACGATGACCACGCCCACGACGATCACGGCCACGACGACCACCACGTTTCCGAGCCGCCGGCTCAGGGCTCGCGTGCGGCCGAGCTGATCACGACCGGGCTGCTGTTCGTCTCGGCGGCCCTGTCCTGGTTCACGCTGGTCGACGTCGGCTTCATGCACCACGACGCGCGGATTCCGCTGCTGCCCTGGATTCTCTCCGGCGACCTCCAGGTCTACTGGGCGCTGCGGGTCGACACGCTCACCGCCGTCATGCTGGTGGTGGTCAACACCGTGTCCTCGCTCGTGCACCTCTATTCCATCGGCTACATGGACGAGGATCCGTACCGTCCGCGCTTCTTCGGCTATCTCTCGCTGTTTACCTTCGCCATGCTGATGCTGGTGACGGCCGACAACCTCGTGCAGCTGTTCTTTGGCTGGGAAGGCGTGGGCCTCGCCAGCTACCTGCTGATCGGCTTCTGGTACCAGAAGCCGTCGGCAAACGCGGCGGCGATCAAGGCCTTCGTCGTCAACCGCGTCGGCGACTTCGGCTTTGCGCTCGGCATCTTTGCGGTGTTCGCGCTGGTCGGCTCGACCGATTTCGAGACCATCTTCCATGCGGCGCCCGGCCTCACCGGCAAGACCATCAACTTCTTCGGCTGGCACGCCGACGCCCTGACGTTTGCCTGCGTGCTGCTGTTCATGGGCGCGATGGGCAAGTCGGCGCAGTTCCTGCTGCACACCTGGTTGCCGGACGCGATGGAAGGCCCAACCCCGGTGTCGGCGCTGATCCACGCAGCGACCATGGTGACGGCGGGCGTCTTCATGGTGGCGCGGCTGTCGCCGCTGTTCGAGCTGGCGCCGAACGCGCAGGCCGTCGTGATGTTCTTCGGCGCGACGACGGCGTTCTTCGCCGCGACCATCGGCCTCGTTCAGAACGACATCAAGCGCATCGTCGCTTACTCGACCTGTTCGCAGCTCGGCTACATGTTCGTGGCGATGGGCGCGGGGGCCTATTCGGTCGGCATGTTCCACCTGTTCACCCACGCCTTCTTCAAGGCGCTGTTGTTCTTGGGCTCCGGCTCGGTGATCTACGCGATGCACCACGAGCAGGACATCCGCAACATGGGCGGCTTGTGGCGGAAGATCCCGTATACGTTCGCGGTGATGACCGTCGGCACGCTGGCGCTGACCGGCTTCCCGCTGTTCGCGGGCTACTTCTCGAAGGATGCGATCATCGAGGCCGCCTATGCCTCGCACAACCCGTTCGCGACCTATGCCTATCTCCTGACGGTCGCAGCCGCGGCCCTGACCTCTTTTTATTCCTGGCGCCTGATCTTCAAGACCTTCTTCGGCGAGCCGCACGACGAGAAGCACTACGAGGCGGCGCATGAGAGCCCGATGTGGATGCTGGTCCCGATCGGTGTCCTAGCAGCCGGCTCGATCCTTTCGGGCTTCCCGTTCAAGGAGATATTCACCGGACCTCACGGCGTGGAAGAGTTCTTCCGCGAATCCGTGAAGATGAATCCGCATATCCTCGAGGACATGGAGCACATGCCGCCCCTGCTGGGATGGCTGCCCTTCGTGATGATGGTGGGCGGCTTCGTGGTGTCCTACCTGTTCTACATCCGCTGGACCTATCTGCCGGTCGAGCTCGCGAACACCCAGCCGATGCTGTACCAGTTCCTGCTCAACAAGTGGTACTTCGACGAGCTCTACGACACCATCTTCGTTCGTCCGGCGAAGTGGATCGGCTACCAGCTCTGGAAGAAGGGCGATGGCTTCATCATCGACGGCTTCGGCCCGGACGGCGTCTCCGCGCGCGTCCTGGACGTCACCCGCAATGTCGTGAAGATCCAGACCGGCTATCTCTATCACTACGCATTCGCGATGCTGATCGGTGTCGCCGGCCTGATCACCTGGTTCATGTTCGGCTTTGGAGGCCAGTAAATGACAACCTGGCCCATCCTCTCCGTCACCACCTTCCTGCCGCTGGTCGGCGCGCTGCTCGTCTACCTCGTCCGCGGCGAGGATGAAGCGGCCAAGCGCAACTCGCGCTGGATCGCGCTGTGGACCACGCTGATCACCTTCGCGGTCTCGCTGCTCCTGGTCGCCCGCTTCGATCCCTCGATCGCCGACTTCCAGTTCGTCGAGAAGGCCAATTGGCTCGCCGCCGGCATCACCTATCACATGGGTGTGGACGGCATCTCGCTGCCCTTCGTGATCCTGACCACCGCCCTGATGCCGCTCTGCATCATCGCGAGCTGGAAGGCGATCCAGAACCGGGTGCGCGAGTACATGATGGCGTTCCTGATCCTGGAAACGCTGATGATCGGCACCTTCTCGGCGCTCGATCTCGTGCTGTTCTACTTGTTCTTCGAGGGCGGCCTGATCCCGATGTTCCTGATCATCGGCGTCTGGGGCGGTCCGCGCCGGGTCTATGCCTCGTTCAAGTTCTTCCTCTACACGTTCCTCGGCTCAGTGCTGATGCTGCTCGCCATCATGGCGCTGTACTGGAACGGCAACACGACCGACATCCCGACCCTGATGCATACCGCGGTGCCGCGCAGCTTGCAGACCTGGGCGTGGCTGGCCTTCTTCGCCTCCTTCGCGGTGAAGATGCCGATGTGGCCGGTGCACACCTGGCTGCCGGACGCGCACGTGGAGGCGCCGACCGCGGGCTCGGTGATCCTGGCCGCGATCCTCCTGAAGATGGGCGGCTACGGCTTCCTGCGCTTCTCGCTGCCGATGTTCCCGCTGGCCTCGCATGACTTCGCGCCGCTGATCTTCACGCTCTCGACCATCGCCATCATCTACACCTCGCTGGTGGCGATGATGCAGGAGGACATGAAGAAGCTGATCGCGTACTCCTCGGTCGCGCATATGGGCTTCGTCACCATGGGCATCTTCGCCGGCACCATGCAGGGCGTCGCAGGCGGCGTGTTCCAGATGATCTCGCACGGCATCGTCTCCGGCGCGCTGTTCCTCTGCGTCGGCATCGTCTACGACCGCATGCATACCCGCGAGATCGCGGCCTATGGTGGCCTCGTCAACCGGATGCCGCTCTACGCGCTGACCTTCATGGTCTTCACCATGGCCAATGTCGGTCTGCCCGGCACCAGCGGTTTCGTCGGCGAGTTCATGACGCTGCTCGGCACCTTCAAGGTCTCGCTCCCGACCGCGTTCTTCGCCACGACAGGCGTGATCCTGTCGGCATGCTATGCGCTCTGGCTCTACCGCAAGGTCGTGTTCGGGGCGCTGGTGAAGCCGTCGCTGACGACCATCAAGGACCTCACCTTCCGGGAGTGCCTGACGCTGTTTCCACTGATCGCGCTGACGATCCTGTTCGGCGTCTATCCGAAGCCGGTGCTCGACATGTCGGCCGCCTCGGTCCAGCAACTCGTCAACAATTACAACACCGCGGTGACGGCCGTGAAGGCCGCCGCTCTGCTCCAGTGAGCGGGCAGGTCAGGATATCGCCATGAGCTTTGAGACTGCAGGTTATCAACTGGCGCCGGTCGTGCCCGAGCTTGTGCTCGCGGTCGGCAGCATGGCGCTTCTGATGCTGGGTGCGTATCGCGGGCAGGGGACCACGAAGGCGGTCACTACGCTCGCGATCCTCCTCCTGATCGTGACCGGCATATTGGTGTTGCTGGTGCCAGCGGGCAAGCAGGTGACCTTCGGCGGCAGCTTCATCGTCGACGACTTCGCGCGCTTCCTGAAGATCCTGGCGCTGATCGGCTCGGCGGTGACGCTGATCCTGTCGACGGAGTTCCTGTCCGATCCGTCGCGCCGCATCTTCGAATATTCGATCCTCGTCCTGCTCTCCACCCTCGGCATGATGGTGCTGATCTCGGCCGGCGACCTGATCTCGCTCTATCTCGGCCTCGAGCTGATGTCGCTGGCGCTCTACGTCGTGGCGGCCTCGAACCGGGACAACGCAAAGTCCAACGAAGCCGGCCTGAAGTACTTCGTGCTCGGCGCCCTGTCGTCCGGCATGCTGCTCTACGGCGCCTCGCTGATCTACGGTTTCACCGGCACGGTCAGCTTTACCGGCATCGCGGCATCTGCGACGACCGCCAGCGTCGGCCTGGTCTTCGGTCTCGTCTTCCTGCTCGCCGGCCTGTGCTTCAAAGTCTCGGCGGTGCCGTTCCACATGTGGACGCCCGACGTCTATGAGGGCGCGCCGACGCCAGTGACCGCTTTCTTCGCGTCGGCGCCGAAGGTGGCGGCCATGGCCGTCTTCACGCGCGCGACGCTGACGGCGTTCCCCGGCATCGTCTCGCAATGGCAGCAGATCCTGGTGTTCGTGGCGATCGCCTCGATGGCGCTTGGCTCCTTTGCCGCGATCGGCCAGACCAACATCAAGCGCCTGATGGCCTATTCTTCGATTGGCCATATGGGCTTTGCGCTGGTCGGCCTTGCCTCGGGCACGGTCGAGGGCGCGCAGGGTGTGCTGATGTACCTCGTGATTTACATTGCGATGACGCTCGGCTCCTTCGCCGTCATTCTCGCCATGAAGCGCAACGGCCAGGCGGTCGAGCAGATCAGCGATTTCGCCGGCCTCTCGCGCACCAACCCGCTGCTCGCCTTCTTCTTTGCGATGCTGCTGTTCTCACTCGCGGGCGTTCCGCCGCTCGCCGGCTTCTTCGCCAAGTGGTACGTGTTTGTCGCAGCGATCAAGGCCAACCTGTTCACGCTCGCCGTCATCGGCGTGCTGACGAGCGTGGTGGGCGCCTACTACTATCTCGCCATCGTCAAGACGATGTACTTCGACGAGCCTGCCGGGCAGATCGATCCGGTACGCATCGAGGTGAGGGCCGTGCTGGCGGTGGCAGGCCTGTTCACCATCCTGTTTGCGCTGTTTGCGGGACCCGTCGTGAGTGTCGCCAGCGCAGCGGCAAAGTCGCTGTTCTAGGGATGGGCTTCGCGCTCGGTCATCGCGCTCTCAACGCGGGCTACCGCCTCGCAGCCTTCGACCAGATCGGCTCGACCAATACGGAAGCCCTTGAGCGCGCTCGCCAAGGCGAGCGCGGCCCGATCTGGTTCGCGACCTCAGAGCAGACCGCGGGGCGTGGCCGCCGCCAGCGCGCCTGGATCGCGCCGCGGGGCAATCTCGCCTGTAGCATCCTCGAGGTGATGGACGTCGCGCCGGCCGTTGCCGCCACGCTCGGCTTTGCGGCGGGGCTGGCGGAGGAGGCGGCGCTGGAGCGGGTCAGCGTCGAGGCCGCGCTTCGCCTGGGTCCCGACCGGCCCCGATACACCCTGAAATGGCCGAACGACGTGCTTGCCGGCGGCAAGAAGCTCGTCGGCATCGGCCTCGAAGCCGAGGCCATCGACAACCGCCTTGCCATCGTGGTCGGCATTGGCACCAACGTCGTCGCGGCCCCCGAAGGCATGCCGACGCCTGCGGTATCGCTGGCCGCCCTCGGGATCCATATCAGCGCGGAAGAGCTGTTCACCGCCCTGTCGGACGCCTGGGTTGAATTCCGGGGCATCTGGGACGCTGGTCGCGGCTTTGCGGAGATCCGCCGCCTCTGGCTGGAGCGCGCCGCCGGCCTCGGTGAGAAGGTCGCGATCCAGACCGGGAAAGCGACGCTCGAGGGCATCTTCGACACCATCGACGAGACCGGCTGCCTGATCGTCCGCACCGCCGACGGCCGGCGCGTGCCGGTGGCCGCCGGCGAGGTGTTCTTCGGCGCGGCCGCATCCATGGGAGCGGCATGATGGCAAGGCCCGACGAACTGGTGTTTGCCCCGCTCGGCGGCGTCGGCGAGATCGGTATGAACCTGTCGATCTACGGCCTCGGTAACCGCCACCAGCGTGCCTGGCTCGCGATCGATCTCGGCGTCTCCTTCGGCGACGAGGAGCACCTGCCGGGCATCGATCTGATCATGCCCGACATCAGCTTCCTGGAGAAGGAACGCAAGAACCTGATGGGTCTGGTGCTGACCCATGCCCACGAGGACCATTTCGGCGCGATCATCGATCTATGGCCGAAGCTGCAATGTCCGATCTACGCGACGCAGTTCAGCGCAGCGCTGTTCGAGGCCAAATGCGCGGCCGAGCGCAATCCGCCAAGGATCCCGGTCACCGTGATCCCCTCCGGCGGTCGCGTCGACATCGGCCCGTTCAACGTCGAGTTCATCCCGGTCGCGCATTCGATTCCGGAATCTCATGCGCTGGCGATCCACACCGAGGCCGGCACGGTGCTGCACACCGGCGACTGGAAGATCGATCCGACCCCGATCATCGGCCGTCCCACCGACGAGCGGCGGCTGCGCCAGCTGGGTGAGGAGGGCGTGCTTGCCCTGATCGGCGATTCCACCAACGCGGTGCGCGAGGGCCGCTCGCCCTCGGAAGCCGAAGTCGCCAGGACCATCATCGAGCTCGTCAAGGAAGCCAAGGGCCGCGTCGCGGTGACGACCTTTGCTTCAAACGTCGCGCGCATCAAGGCGGTGGCGGAGGCGGCTCGCGCCGCCGACCGCGAGGTCGTCGTGGTCGGCCGCGCCATGGACCGCGTCGTGCAGGTCGCGCGCGAGACCGGCTATCTCGAGGGCGTCCAGAACTTCCGCTCGCCCGAGGTCTATGGCCATCTTCCGCAGAACAAGGTGCTGGCGCTGTGCACCGGCAGCCAGGGCGAGCCGCGCGCGGCTCTGGCGCGCATAGCCAATGATGACCATCCCGAGATCACGCTGAACCGTGGCGACTGCGTGATCTTCTCCTCGCGCACCATTCCCGGCAACGAGAAGGCGGTCGGCTCGATCATCAATAATCTGGTCCTCCAGGGCGTCGAGGTCATCACCGACCGCGACCACCTGGTCCACGTCTCCGGCCATCCCCGCCGCGACGAATTGCGCGACATGATCGCCTGGACCAGGCCGCAGCTCCTGATCCCCGTCCATGGCGAGGCCCTGCATCTCCACGAGCACGCCAAGCTCGCGCGCGCCGCCGGCGTGCCGCGGGTGCTGGTTTGCCGCAACGGCGATCTGGTCAAGCTCGGCCCGGGCGACCCCGGCATCGTCGGCGAGGTGCCTTCGGGCCGCCTCTACAAGGACGGTACGATCCTGGAGGATTCCAAGTCGCGCGCGGTGGTCGAGCGGCGGCGGATGGCTTTCTCCGGTTGTGCTTTCGTCGCCATCGCCATGACCGCGCAGGGCGAGCTTGCCGACGAACCCGAGGTCGATCTCGTCGGCATCCCCGAGAAGAACAAGGCGGGCGAGCTGTTCGACGACCTGGTCTTCGACGCCGTGGTCTCGACGATCGAAGGCCTGCCAAAGCCGCGCCGCCGCGACCCGGACGCATTGGGCGAGTCGGTGCGACGGGCGGTCCGGGCCGTGATCAATGAACATTGGGGCAAAAAGCCCCCCTGTCTGGTACATGTACTGACAGTCTGAATTTTTTGAGCAGATCCCTTCGCAAAACCGCGTCACACTTTGCGCTAACGCGGCCCTTCGGGTCCGGATCATGCTCTAAGGGAGAGAACCATGCTGGGCCGGCTCAACCATGTCGCGATCGCGACCAAGGACGCCGCCAAGGCGGCAAAGATCTATGGCGCGGCGTTCGGCGCGCAGATTTCCGAGGCCGTGGCTCTGCCCGAGCACGGCGTGACCACCGTATTCGTGACGCTCCCCAACACCAAGATCGAATTCATCGAGCCGCTGGGCGAAGCGTCGCCGATCGCAAAGTTCCTTGAGCGCAATGCCGACGGCGGCATCCATCATATCTGCTACGAGGTCGCCGACATCATCACCTCGCGCGACGTGTTGGTGAAGGAGGGCGCGCGGGTGCTCGGCGACGGCGTGCCGAAGATCGGCGCGCATGGCAAGCCGGTGCTGTTCCTGCATCCGAAGGACTTTTCCGGCGCGCTGGTCGAGATCGAACAGGCGTAGGGCAGGGCGATGGCCTACCAGATCTCCACCGCGCTCGCGATCTACTTCGTGCTCTGGTGGGTCACGCTGTTCGTGACCCTGCCGTTCGGCGTGCGCAGCCAACACGAGGACGGCGTCGGCGCCCCCGGCACCGATCCCGGCGCGCCGATCCTGACCGGGATGCGCCGCAAGCTGATCTGGACCACGCTGATCTCGGCGGTCGTCTTTGCGATCGGCATGGCCGCCTATCATGCCGGCTATCTCTCGATCGAACGCTTGTCGAAATTGATGGGAATGCCGTTCTAGAGTTTTCGAGACGACGCTTTGGGGGAAGAAATGACATTTCAACGGATCGTCATTGCGCTCTTGATATTGATCGTCGCAGGGCTTGCCGCGATAGGTTATTTCGAATGGAAGATGGCCGTGCAGGTCCGCACCATGAAGGCCTTCGTCGAGGGCTACGTCTTCAACGAGGCGGTGATGGCTTGTGAGCAGGCGCAGAGCTCGACGCCGTTCAAATGGAACGGCGGCAAGAGCACCGCGATCGCCGGACTGCATTCGATCAAGCTCGACAAATATACGGTCGTTGCGAGCTACACGCTGGTAGCGGACGGCGTCTATTGCGATTACGATCCGATCAAAAGAAAGGCCGATATCGGTTCGAGCTTCCTGGAGCGCGACTGACGATCCGGCCAAAATCATGGGCAGGAATCGTCATGACGCAGGGGCAGGCGGAGAGCTATCGGATTCTGCATGAGGTGGATCTGCGGGACTATCTCGCGGGCCGTCCGAAGCTGGTGACGGTGCTGGGTGGCGCACCGGGCGACTGGTCGATCACGGAAGTCGGCGACGGCAATCTCAATCTCGTCTTCATCGTGAAGGGAGCGCGCGGTGGCGTTGCCGTGAAGCAGGCGCTGCCCTATGTCCGCCTGGTCGGGGAAAGCTGGCCGCTGCCGCTGTCCCGCGCGCATTACGAATACCTGGCGTTGACGCGACAGGCCGAGCTTGCGCCTGGCCTCGTGCCGTCGGTGCTGCATCACAATGACGCGCTTGCGCTCACGGTGATGGAGCTGCTCGAGCCGCACATCATCATGCGCAAAGGGCTGATCGCCGGCACGCAATATCCGCGCTTCGTCGATGACGTCACCACCTTCATGGCGCAAACATTGTTCTTCACCTCCGATCTCGCGCTTACCGCCGCGGAGAAGAAGGAGGGCATCGCGGCCTTTGCCGGCAATCACGCGCTCTGCAAGATCACCGAAGACCTCATCTTCACTGATCCCTATCGCGTGGCCGAGCAGAACCGATGGACCGCGCCCTACCTCGACGCGACGGCCGCGGCCTTGCGCGATGACATGGAGCTGCATGTCGCGATCTCCCGGCTGAAGCTGAAATTCATGGCGAGCCCGGAGGCGCTGATCCATGGCGATCTCCACACCGGTTCGATCATGGTGACGGGGAGCGAGACGCGGGTGATCGATCCCGAATTCGCGTTCTACGGCCCGATGGGGTTCGACGTCGGCGCCGTGCTGGCCAATCTCCTGATGGCCTATTTTGCCTCCGCCGGCCACGAGCGCGCGCCTGGCGAGCGCGCCGCCTTCGAGGCCTGGGTGCTGGAGACGGTCGAAAGCGTCTGGAACGGGTTCGCCCGCAAATTCCTCGACCTCTGGCGCGCCGGCGCCACGGGCGATGCCTATCCCGTCTCGCTGTTCGCTGGCGAGCAGGGCGCCGCGCGGCTGGAGGCCGAGCGGCAAACCTACATGCAGCGCCTGTTCGCCGACACCGTCGGCTTCGCCGCCGCAAAAACCATTCGCCGCATCTTCGGTCTTGCCCACAACATCGATTTCGAGCTGATCGAGGATCCGAAGCGGCGTGCGATCAGCGAAGCCCGCGCCGTCCGTCTCGCGCGCGGAATGATGGTGGAGACGGCAGCGTTTCCTGCTATCGCGGACGTTACCGGCGCTGCGCGAAAGCTGCGCGATTGGCAGGCGGAATTGTCAGGCTAAAGACGTCGCGCGAGGCGCACGCTCCGCTCGCAATGACGGGAGGGGCTGTTGCGGAACGCTAATACAGGCGCATCGGCAGCAGGGCGCCGTCCGTGCCGACCAGCAGACCCCAGGTCTCACTGGCCGCGACCTCGAACTCCCGGCTCTGGACCTTGCCCACGACCTTGAGGGTGACCTCGTACTTGCCGGGCGGCAGGTCGATCCTTTGGCCGTCCGGCAATTCGCCTGCAGCGGCGTCGGAGTCAGTCAATTTCTCGCCGGCGTGCGCCGCAAGCCTGATCGCCTGCTCGGCAACGGTGATGACTGCCGCTTCATCCGTTTTGTTGCCGAGCAGCAGCCTCACTTGCCCCGGCTTCGGCAGAAGGCCGGCAGTCGCCGGGGCGAATTTGCGCCTCGACAGCTCTGCGACTGTCTTGTCATTCTGACGGGAGAGCCGGAGCAGGACCGGTCGTGCGGCCGTCGTGAAGGTGATCACCGCCCTATCAGGTGCGACGACCGCTCCGTCATTCTCGGCCCAGCCACGCTTGCCGAGTGCGTCGCGGTAGAAGTCGAGCACGGCTGCGAGATCGCGCGGCGTCTCGGCGTAGACCGAATTGATCTGCGGCGAATTCTTCGCCGTCGTGAGGACCCAGCCCTCGGGCAGCGGCAGACCGGTGTCTGCGGAAACCTTGGCCTCGAACCCCCGGCTGGTGGCCTCTGTCAGGACTGAAATGGCGGCGCAGAGCAGGCGCTGGGCGACGTATTCCGGGGTGCAACGGCCCTTGACCGCCCACCACGTCACGTCGCCGTGGTCGTCCGACCCCGATGTGCGGGTCCAGCCCGTGTGGATTTCGCCCGTCGGACTCGCCCCGGCAGGGCTTGGCGTGACTGGGATTGCCAGCACAGCCGTCGCCGCGACCAAGCTGCCGACGAGCAAAATGCCCAGCGTTCGGCTTTTCATCTCCGGATTTCCATCTCTACGAGATCCCTGGGCTAATGGCCCTCGTCCTGAGCTTGGTCGCATCGATCTCGGAAGACGTTCACTGCTCGTATAGCGTTGTTTTTTCAGCTGATTTTGAGTTCGCGCCCGGCCCGGGCCGTCGTTCGGAACCGGCGTCGCTCCTGGCGACTGTCATTTGTCTCCCGAGCTCCGGCTTCAGGAATTCAGGACGGAGCGCGTGCCGCGACTGCGCAAGGTTTGGTCTCGATCAAGACGAAAAGAGGAGCTTGCGTTTGGCGTGCCGCGAATGGTCAACTCGGAATAGGCCTGCAGTGTCGGAGGGGAATATGATGTTCAGGATAATGGCAATCGTCGCGGGTTTAGGGCTGGCGCTCGCCGCCACGGCGGAGGCCCAGACACCGCGCAAGGGCGGAACCATCCGCATGACCGCGCCCTACGGTTCGAGTTTCACCAGCCTCGACATCCACACCACCCAGCGCGCCCAGGACGAAATCTACGCCAAGGCCCTGCATCGCTCGCTCTACATCTGGGACTCCGCGGAAGGAAAGCCGGTTCCTGAACTTGCGAAGGAGGTCATCGTCTCGGGCGGCGGTCTCGTTCAGACCTTCAAGCTCCGCGACGACGCCTATTTCCATAACGGCCGCAAGATGACGGCCGACGATGTCATCTGGTCCTTCAATCGCATCATGGACGGCGCCAAGGCCTATCCCGGCGCGCGCTATGTCCGCATCATCGAGGGCGCGGCCGCGCTGGAGAAGGGGCAGGCCAAGGAGATCTCCGGTCTGAAGAAGATCGACGACTTCACCGTCGAGATGAAGCTGACCGAGAAGGTCGATCCCGGCTTCTATTTCTTCACCGCACTGACGTCGATCTATCCCGCCGACGAGGCCGCCAAGGACAGCTTCATCCAGCATCCGATCGGCCTTGGGCCATTCAAGTTCGTCGAGCACGTGCCGGGATCGCGCATCGTCATGGAGCGGTGGGATAAGTTCTACAAGCCGGGCAAGCCCTATGCCGACAAGGTCGTCGTGTCGATCATGGCCGAGGCGGCTGCGCGCGACGTCGCCTTCCGCAACAAGGAGATCGACACCTCCGTGCTCGGGCCCGCGCAATATGTCGCCTATCAGGCCGATCCCAACCTCAAGGGCACCATCGCCGAGATCGCCGAGGTCTTTACCCGTTACATGGGGATGAATCCGGCATTCAAGCCGTTCGCCGACAAGCGTGTCCGGCAGGCGATCAACTACGCGATCGATACCGACCTGATCATCAACAAGCTGGTCAAGGGCAAGGCCTATCGCGCTACAAGCTGGCTGCCGCTGACTTCGCCGGCCTACGACAAGAAGATGAAACCGTACGCTTACGATCCCGCCAAGGCCAAGCAGCTGCTCGCCGAGGCAGGCTATCCCCAGGGCTTCGAATTCGAATGGACCACCAGCCAGAATGAAAGCTGGGGCCTGCCGATCGTCGCGGCCGTGATCCCGATGCTGGACAAGGTCGGCATCAAGGCCAAGGTCAAGCAGGTCGAGGCCGCGGTGCTGGCGGAGGTGGTTCGCTCCGGCGACTACCAGGCCTTCATCTATTCCCAGCAGACCGGCCCGGATCCCCAGGCCGCGCTGAAATGCTTCCATTCGTCGACGCCGCAATCGGCCTGCAACTACATGAACTTCAAAAACGCCGACTTCGACAAGATCCTCGACGAGGCCGGGCAGGCCGACGACACCGCCAAGCGCACCCAGCTGCTGCAAAAGGCCAATGCGCTGCTCTATGACGAGGCACCGGTCTGGTTCTTCAACTACAACAAGGCTGTTATGGCCGTGCAGCCCTGGCTCCACGGAATTCAGCTGAACGCGACAGAGCTGACCCACCAGAACGTCGAGGACGTCTGGGTCGACGAGACCTCGCCCGCGAAGTGACACGCGTTCTCGTGCTCCCTCCGTCGCGATGAGCGATGGAGGGAGGGAAGAAAGTGCCGATGCTCTCCTTCCTGATCCGTCGCCTCCTGCAAACCATTCCGACGGTGCTCGCTGTCGTGCTGCTGGTCTTCGTGCTGTTCAGCGTTGTTCCCGGCAGCATCGCCTCGACCATGAGCGACGACGTCGATCCCCAGGTCGAGCTGCGCCTGAAGCAGCAACTCGGCCTGAACGATCCCGTCTATGTGCGCTTTGGCAACTACATCGCCAAGCTCGCGACCGGCGACTTCGGCACGTCGTTCCGGACGCGTGAGCCTGTGACGACGATGATCGCCAAGCGAGCATGGCCGACGCTGCAATTGATCTTCACGGCCATGGCCTTTTCCGTTGTGGTCGGCGTGCCGCTCGGCTTCATCGCCGCATTGCGGCCGGGCGGTCTCGTCGACAGCGCGGCAATGGTCGTGGCGGTGTCGGGGCTATCCATCGCCAAATTCTGGCTCGGACTGGTGCTGATGTATCTGTTTGCGTTGAAGCTCGGCTGGTTGCCGAGTTTCGGCTATGGCGATGGCGGCCTGAAATATCTGCTGCTGCCGGCCGTGACACTCGGCGTCTCACCTATGGCGTTATTTGCCCGGACGACGCGTGCTGCGGTCCTCGAGATCATGACGGCTGATTTCGTCCGCACCGCGCGCTCCAAAGGCATGAGCGAGACCCGGGTGGTGAAGTGGCACGTGATGCGCAACGCGCTTGTCATCATTCTCACCACTGTCGGCCTCCAGTTCGGCGGGTTGATGGGGCAGGCGGTCGTCGTCGAAAAACTATTCTCCTGGCCGGGCATCGGCTCGCTGCTGGTAGACAGCGTCTTGCAGCGAGACATTCCGGCCGTCCAGGGCTCCATTCTCGTGGTGGTGCTGGCCTTTCTCGCGATCAACTTGCTGGTCGACGTGCTCTACGGCGTGATCGATCCCAGGATCAGATACGCATGAAGCTCCGCGCCAATCTCATCATCGGTGGCGCGTTGTTCGCGCTCGCGATCGTGGTCGGGGTACTGGCGCCCTGGCTCGCGCACACCGATCCCGTCCTCGACGCCAATCTGATGAATGCGGAGGAACCGCCGAGCTGGACCTGGTGGTTCGGCACCGACGACCAGGGGCGCGACATCTATTCCCGCGTCGTCTACGGGGCGCGGGTCTCGCTGACGGTCGGCATCGCCTCGCAGCTCATCAACAGCGTCATTGGCGTAGCGCTGGGTCTGAGCGCCGGCTATTGGGGCGGCTGGTGGGACGATTTCGTCAACGCACTGACCAATGTCATGCTCGCGATCCCCTCGCTGATCTTCGCGCTCGCCATCATGGCGGTGCTTGGACCGGGCCTGACCAGTCTCTTGATCGCACTCGGGCTGACCAATTGGTCCTTCACCTGCCGGATCGCACGCGCCTCAGCACTGTCGCTCAGAAGCCAGGGCTATGTGCAGGCCGCCACCGTGCTCGGCTACGGCGATCTGCGCATCATGATCACGCAGCTCCTGCCGAACATGCTCGGGCCGATCGTCGTCATTGGTACGCTTGGCATGGGCAGCGCGGTCCTCTCTGAGGCCGCCTTGTCGTTCCTCGGCCTCGGCGTCCGCCCGCCGTTTCCGAGCTGGGGCAGCATGCTGTCGGATGCCCGCGACCAGATCACGACGGCGCCATGGCTCTCGGTCTTTCCGGGTCTCGCGATCTTCCTGACGGTGCTCGGGCTCAATCTGCTCGGCGACGGCCTGCGCGACATCCTCGATCCCCAATCGCGGAGCCGGCGGACATGACCGGCACACCGCTGATCGAGGTCGAAGACCTCCGCATCGATCTCGACGATGGATCGCGGCGCGTTGCGGCGGCGGAGAGCATCTCCTTCCGCATCGATCGCGGCGAGACGTTCGGCCTGGTCGGTGAATCCGGCTGCGGCAAGAGCATCACGGCGCTGGCCCTGATCGGCCTGCTGCGGCAGCCGCTGCAGATCGGAGGTGGCGTCATCCGGTTCGACGGGCGAGAAATTCAGCACCTTTCGGCCGCCGCCCAACGGGATCTGCGTGGCAATCGCATCGCCATGATCTTCCAGGAGCCGATGACGGCGCTCAATCCGGTCTCGCCGGTGGGACGGCAGATCGCCGAGATGTTCGTCCTCCACAAGGGCAAGAGCTGGCGCGAGGCCAACCAGCTAGCCGTCGAAGCGCTGGCGAGTGTCCGCGTCCCCGCGCCGGAGCGGCGCGTGAACGATTACCCGCACCAGCTTTCGGGCGGCATGCGGCAACGCGTGATGATCGCCATCGCCCTCGCATGCGGTCCGGATCTTCTGATCGCCGACGAGCCGACCACCGCGCTCGACGTGACCGTGCAAGCGGAAATCATCGAGCTTATGCGCAATCTGTGCGCCGAGAGAGGAACGGCTATTCTGATGATCAGCCACGATCTCGGCCTGGTCGCCAACGTCTGTCGCCGCGTTGCCGTCATGTATGCCGGCCGCATTGTCGAGGAGCGCGGCTCGGCCGATATCTTCCGGGCGTCCTCGCACCCCTATACGCAGGGCCTGGTCGACTCGCTGCCGCGGCTGGGCAGCCGCGCGGCGCTTGGCCGTAACAGGCTCAAGGAGATCGCGGGCGTCGTTCCGGCCATCACGAATTTCCCGGCCGGGTGCCGTTTCAATCCGCGATGCGCGCATGCGACCGATATTTGCCGGACAGTCGCGCCGGAGGCGACATTGCTGGAGGCGGGTGGTTTCGTCAGGTGTCATCACCATGCATGAGCCGCGGGGCAGGCCGAACGACGATATCGTTCTCAGCGTCGAGGATCTCGCGGTCCATTTTCCGGTGGGGGGAGGCTTGCTGGGCCGCGGCCGGCGGCTGCTCCGTGCCGTCGACGGCGTCGATCTCAGCTTGAGGCGAGGCGAATGCCTCGGCCTCGTCGGCGAGTCCGGCTCGGGCAAGTCGACGGTCGCGCTTTCGATCCTTGGTCTGCTGAGGCCGACGCGCGGCCGCATCGTGGTGGACGGACAGGTCGTGACGGGCCGGCAATCCGGCGATCGCAAGGCGCTCGCCCGCATCGTGCAAATGGTTTTTCAGGATCCCTACGCTTCTCTCAATCCACGCCAGACCGTTCGTCGCACGCTCGAAGATCCCCTGCGCGTGCATGGGGTGACCGCCGCAAGCGAGATCGAGGACCGTGTTGCGACGATGCTCCGGCATGTGGGCCTGCGGCCCGAACAGGCCGACCGCTACCCGCATGAATTCTCGGGTGGCCAGCGCCAGCGTATCGGCATTGCGCGCGCGCTGATCCTCAATCCCAGGATCGTCATCTGCGACGAACCCGTCTCGGCGCTCGACGTCTCGATCCGCGCCCAGATCATCAATCTGCTGCTGGAATTGAAGGAAACTCTCGGCCTCTCATACATCATGATCAGCCACGATCTCGGCGTCGTCGAACACATGAGCGACAGAGTCGCCGTCATGTATCTCGGCCGCATCGTGGAGAACGGCGATTGGCGCGAAATCTTCGAACGGCCGGCGCACCCCTATACGCAAGCCCTGATCTCCGCCATTCCCGATCCGCTCCGTCACGCACCGTTAGCTACGACAGGCGGCGACCTTCCCAATCCGCTCAATCCGCCGAACGGATGCGCCTTCAGCCCGCGCTGTCGTCACGCCGAAGCCGTGTGTCGCCGTGAGCCCGGTCCGTCACTTGAAACGCGTCCCGACGGACACTCGGTCCGGTGCTGGCGGAGTGACGAGATTGCCGGTCAGACGGCTTTGGCCTCGAGCGAAAGCGGACATGCTGAGCACGGAGCATCCTGACCTGCGTGGCTCGCCGGTCTGAGGCCATTGTCAGGCCAGTCCCACCACTTTGGATGCGGTGTTGCCGAGGCGCAATGATTTGCACCCCGCGCCCTTACTGGCACGTGACAGCAGGTCAGCAGGACTCTAGACTTTCGGCTAGGACCAAACTGGGCACAGCACGGTCCGGATTAGCAGGTGGATATGCTCTGCTCCCGCTGTGGATTGCGTGTTGCTACTGGCTCAAAGTTCTGCCGTGACTGCGGTATGCCCCTTTCATGGCAATGCGGTTCATGCGGACACCAAAACGCTGCGGGCGCGCGATTTTGCTCTGAATGCGGTCAGACGAGCGCCAAAGAATTCCCCGAAGAACGCGGTGCAGCCGGTGCTCCCGAAGACGGCGCAAAGCCCCAGATTGAGCGGCGTCGGCTAACGGTCATGTTCGTCGACCTGGTCGGGTCGACCGCGCTTGGAACGAGATTGGATCCAGAAGATCTGCGCGAAGTGATCTCCGCTCACCACCAATGTGTCACGAATCTGGTCTCCAAAAATGGAGGATATGTCGCTCGCTACATTGGCGATGGCATACTCGCGTATTTTGGCTATCCACGCGCACACGAGGACGACGCCGAGTGCGCCGTGCGAAGTGGCTTGCTCGCGGTTGAGGCCGTTCATCATCTGAGCAGCCCGGCGGGGCCTCCCGGTTCGCTTAACTGTCGTGTCGGAATCGCGACGGGTATCGCCGTTATCGGTGCTATCGTCGACGGGGACAGGGATTCTCAAACTGCGGTCGGCGAAACTCCGAATCTCGCAGCGCGACTGCAATCCATCGCCGAGACAGGCGTGGTGGTTATCGACGAGGCGACACGTCGACTTACCGGTGAGATGTTTCAGTACCGACGCCTGGGCCCCTTGGATCTGAAAGGTCTGAAGGGGCCAGTAACTGCCTGGGCGGTGACCAAGGAAAATATCATCGAGAGTCGTTTCAAAGCTCTTCGTTCGAGTGAGACGCCTCTGATCGGCCGCGCGGAAGAGAAGGGCCTGCTTCTGCGTCGATGGGAGCGGGTTATCGCCGGTCAAGGGCTGGTGTGTTTCTTGATCGGTGAAGCAGGGATTGGGAAATCCAGGCTCATTTCAGTCCTTGAAGATGCAAGTCAGGGAGGAGATCGACTTCCTCCGCTGCAGTTTTCGTGTTCAGCCCACCAGCAGGACGCGCCGCTTTACCCAATCATCCGCCACATCGAGCTCGCAGCGAAGATTGAAGGCGGAGATTCCATGCCGGTAAGGTCGGAGAAACTGGCGCTTCTCCTCGAGGAATACGGTGCTACGGAGCTTGATGGTTTCTTGATTGGTGATCTCCTTTCGATTGCCATGCCAACGCCAGGCCTGCCGCTCGATTTATCGGCGCGCAGGAAAAGAGACCTGACCTTGGCTTCGATTATTCGGTTGCTGAGAATGCAGACGTCTCAATCCGCAAGGCTGGCTGTCTTTGAAGACCTGCATTGGGCAGATCAAGTTACGTTGGATCTGATAGACAGGCTGATCGATGAAATCGACCAATTTCCGCTGATGTTGATCGCCAGCAGTCGTTTGGAGTTCCGACCGCCCTGGATTACCCGTCCACAGGTAACCGACTTGATCCTGACGGGGCTTGATCGGCGGCACGCAGCTTTGCTCGTCGATGCCGTATCTGGCGAGCATGCTCTATCGGCAGAGGTGGTCGATGAAATCATATCCCGCTCTGATGGCGTGCCGTTGCATATTGAGGAGCTGACCAAGTCAGTTTTGGAAAGCCAACTAGACTGGCTTAAAGTTGGTGTGAGACGTTCGGCGCTGGTCCCTCCGTCGCTCCATGCATCTTTGACAGCGCGATTGGATCGTCATCCAAATGCCAAAGAAGTGGCTCAGACGGCATCGGTAATAGGACGGGAGTTTTCATTCGAAGTTCTAAAAAGCATTAGTGACTTGGACGAGAGCATTCTGATTGCGGCGCTCGACGAGCTGACGGCGGCGGGGCTTGTGAATGGTCGCGGGCGGGCGCCCGACAGCTCGTATTCATTCAAGCACGCTTTGGTTCAGAATGCGGCATATGACTCCATTTTGCGTAACCGCAGACGCCACCTGCATCTACGCCTTGCTACACTTTTGGAAAGAGCCGCTGAACATAGTCCGATGACCAACGCCGAGGTTCTGGCGCTTCATTTTGAAGAGGCCGGTGAACCGGACCGATCAATAAAATACTGCTTGCTCGCCGCGGAAAAAGCATCCGGTCGCTCCGCGCTGGCCGAGAAAGCCAGCCATTTGAAGAATGCGCTTCGTCAGCAAGACCTGCTTCCATCGGGGGCAGAGAGCGCTGAGCGAGAGCTGTTTTTGCGATTGCAGCTCGGGCGGGCACTCATAGATCTTCGAGGATCGGGCAGCGAAGAGGTCCTGACCTGTTATGAGCGAGCTCGCACACTGAGCCTGCATACCGGTGACACCGTATCTCTCCTGAGAGTCTATGACGGTCTGATCAATTATCATTTCACTCACTCGGATGCAGAGAGCTTGTCTCGCTGCGCCGCTGATATTCGCGAGCTTCACCAGGATGCAAAACTAGCCGACTCCCAATCGAAAATGATGTCGTTCCGGGCCGCCGGATTGGCGCATTTCATTCGTGGACAGTTTGGCGAAACCTGCGACATCCTCTCCAGGTTGCTGACCGACTACGAAGTCGATCGGGATGGCCCTGATGCCAATTTGGCCAGCAGGGACATGAAGGCGTCCATGTATACGATAGTCGGAATGTCGCAGACCGCCATGGGCTATCCGGAATCCGGCTGCGAAACGGCAATGAAAGGCGTAAGGCATGCGGAATCGCTCAAACATGTCATAACGCTGGTGCTTGCCCTAAGGAGGGCTTGCGTACAGCGCATCATGTGGCGAGACGTGGAAGGCTGCGCAGCGCTTTCCGGACGACTTCTGGAAGTAAACAGAGACCACGAGACCTTTCTGGGGACGCGTGAAGGTGGCTTTTTTCACTCGTGGGCATTGTCGCGGACTGAAGCCTCTGTAAGTCACCTGGAAGCCATGAGGAGCCATATTGAGGAGCTGCACGAGGCTGGTCACTCGGTGATCCTGCCGTTCTTCATGGCAGCGGCTGCGGAAGTGCACCACGAGCAGGGGCAGAGTGCTGAGGCGTTCATGCTGTTGGAGAGAGCATTCCAGCTGGCGGAGGAAACGGGTGAGATCTGGTGCAAGTCAGAAATCATGCGGATGCGGGCGCTGGTTTGCTCCGCAAATGCCGGTGAAAGAGACCAATGGCTTTCCGAAGCGGTAGCGACGGCCAGAAAGCAGGGAGCAAGGCTCTGGGAGTTGAGGGCCGCCGCCGCCCAGGCAACATGCTGGCATGCGGAAGGCAAAGACGACGCCGCGTACAACGTCCTTTTGCCGGCTCTATCCGGCCTGACCGAAGGTCAATCGACGACGGATTTCAAAACGGCCTCAAAGCTTCTCGCAGATATAACGGCCGTTATTGGCGCACCGCGCTTGTCCAGAAATCCTGCCGAGGATTGAGGCATTCCCATGCTGAAATCGACAGGAGTCATGATCCGCAGCGGCACAGACGCAATCAAGACGTACTACAAGCATCGAGCGTTTGAGTACGATGACATTTACAAACTGCGCCGGCGTCAGGCAGATCTTGCCTGGTTACGGAGATGGGTTACGCGGCACGTCAAGGGGAAGACCGTGTTGGAGGTAGCTGCAGGCACGGGCTATTGGACGCAAGTGTGTTCTCGATCGGCCAGGCAGGTGGTAGCCACCGACTACAACGCCAATACATTGACCGTTGCAGCTGGGCGGCGCCTCGGTTCGCAGGTCTCGTTTGTAACCGCCGATGCATTTCGCTTGCCCGCATTCGAGACCAGATTCGAGGTCGGAATGGCCGTCCTTTGGTGGTCGCATCTGAAGCAACGGGAGCAAGAAAAGTTCATTGCGCAATTCTTGTCGCGGCTTGCGCCGGGCGCAAAGCTCCTGCTGGTTGATGAAGTCTACCGCAGAGGTACGGCGAAGAACCCAATCTCGAGGCTTGATCGCTTCGGAGA
This sequence comes from Bradyrhizobium sp. UFLA05-153, assembly GCF_054185185.1. NCBI lineage: Bacteria > Pseudomonadati > Pseudomonadota > Alphaproteobacteria > Hyphomicrobiales > Nitrobacteraceae > Bradyrhizobium > Bradyrhizobium sp. UFLA05-153. The sequence continues at coordinate 148,358 of NZ_JBBIAM010000004.1, read as the reverse complement.
TAGATACGAGATAAGGGTGGGTAAGGACGATGTTCTCTACGAAATTGTTAAGAACTATCCTGCCGATGATGATCTGAAGCGCGCACTTTCAGATCATTGCGACCAAGTACGCATCACGCGACTAAGACATTTCTGGGCGATCAGTGCACGCGTCAAGGTGCGTCAGTAGGCCCGAGGGACCTGAGCCAACATCAAAGGGCACCGCCGGAGACGTGGCCCAACATGTTCATCGCTCTAATCCCACACAGTTTCTGTGTCCTCTCCAGCAGAGTCGGCGTGTCGGTGCAGGGGCCGGTCAGCAGATCCACCGCGAAGCCCAGTTTATCCAGGATACGGAGCCCGCCAAACGCCGCCAGTGAGTCCGGCGCGGCGAGCACGAGCTTGTCAACAGCCCGCGTTCGCTTGAGACGTTCGAGGAAGATCGGAACGTTTGCGCCCAGGATGTCTCCACCGCACTCGATCAACACGGCTTGAGCGGGCAATCCGAGCATGTACTGAATTGCGCGATCGAATACCGGTGCAATGTCCTTTCTCTCGGAGGGGTAGGTCGTCGGAAGGCCGAAGTCGACGCAATCCAGCGCGCTGTAAGCGCCGAAATCCCGATACGTCAGGAGCTCGACGATGGACGAGGTCCCGGTGGCCTTGAGGACTGCGACCTTTGAATAATCCTGATGAAGAAGCGACCGCAAGATCGTGAGCCCGGCCGTCGTTTTTCCGACTTCTGCGGAAGTGCCGACGATCAGGTAGAGCTCGGCGCCCTTGTCCGAGCTTTCCTCGCTGCTGATTGCCGAGAAATCCCGAATATTTGCTTTGTTCGATCCCAACGTTCCAAGAAATTCGACTTTACCGAGGGGGTTTTTCCTTTGTGAAGACGAGCCGACGAGCTCGCCGATAATTCCGCAGCTCGATAGTATCGAATACTCCTTGTCTGGAAGAAGTCCTTCCTTGGGAACGCCGCCCACGACCCATCGGGTCGACTCTCGATGGCCTGGCGTCGCAAGAAAAATGTCACCCGGCAGGATTGCCATCGACCTGCCGGATGGATGCTCCAAAGAGATGGGCGCTTCACTCGATAGCAGCTTGAACGCGCCAATATCTCCCTCAAAGGCTGGAGACTTTATCCATCGAGACCGTTTGAGAGATCCCGAGCGTCTAAGAACCGAAGTAAGCTTCCAGTCACTCGTCAATTTCGGTCACGCCTACTTCTTTTTTGCTGGTCGCCGTTGCGATTTCTTTCTCGCCGCCGCCTTCCTCTTTTGCACGATGAACACGCTGCCAGCAGCAAAATTGGCCCTATGCTTCTTTGCAATGCCGAGCGCCGTCAGGACCTGGTCCAGTTGAGACGAGGTCACATTGACACGAACTGCAACGAAATCCTTGGCTAGGGGGCTGCCGCCCTCGTCTTTTACCTTCGCCATATTCCCCTCATGGTTGAATGTCGCCTAAAGATACTATGACCTCTGCTCGCAGAGGAATACCCCGTCGTCGACCTAACGTTCGCTGCGCCGCAAAGGTAGTCGTGGCCCAGCTCCGTCTTCGTCGCCTGAGCCGTACAATCGATAGTGCGGGGGTTCCTCACAGTGGAAAGGTGAGCACGTATAAGTTGATCTATCTTTGTGCGTCATGCTATGCGAGAAGCGAATACATTCGCAACCCTTGAGCGATAATATGCTAGTTTGAGGGAGATTCAAATGACGACGTTGTCTCGGCCTGGCGAACGGTGGGAGCGCTGAGAGCCTGACGGATATTGTGGAATGGTCGTGGCCGATGTCCACGCAAGCCCTGATCTCCGCCATCCCCGATCCGCTGCGCCATGCACCGCTCGCGACGACAGGGGGGCGACCTTCCCAATCCGCTCAGCCCGCCGGACGGATGTGCGTTCAGCCCTCGCTGTCGTTGCGCCGAAGGCGTGTGTCGTCGCGAGCTCGGCCCATCGCTTGAAACGCGTCCCGACGGGCATTCGGTGAGGTGTTGGCGAAGTGAGGAGAATGCTGGTCAGACGGCATTGGCTTCGAGCGAGGGGGACGTCCGTGGGAAAGAGGGGCGTCCGTTGTGGTGCACTTCCGGATCTTCGATGCCGAATTCCTACTGCTTGGCGATCGTCTCAACTTCCGACAACGCCCACGAGACGAGGGCCGCGGTGGTTTGCGAGCGGGGCCTTGGCTGGCAGGGCGCGCAGCCATTCGCGGAAGCTGACGATCTCGGGACAATCCGCGGTGCCTTCAGGGGCGATCAGCCAATCGCCCAGACCGGATCCCTCATTGACACGGTCGCAGCGATAGCCCGGATGGTGGCCGAGACCGCGAGCAATCAGCAGGTCGATCTTGCCCTCGACCAACTCGTGCAAGCCGGCAGGCTGCAGCACCTGCAAACCGATGTCCGTATGCGCGTTGCGAAACTCCGCCAATTCGAGGCGGCGCAGGTCGAAGCTGCCATGGACCCCCAACTGCAGTAGCACCGCGCCTGCCGGCTTCAATTGCGAGGTTGCCTCCGCAATGCGACGAAAGCCATCGGATATCCCGGGCAGATAGGCCTGACCGGCCGCGGTCAGGATGAGTTGCTTATGCAATCGCTCGAAGAGCCGTACGCCGAGGCGCGCCTCCAGCGCCTTCACCTGCTGCCCCACGGCGGCGGGCGTGACGTGCAGCTCATGCGCGGCCAGTTTGAAGCTGAGGTGCCGCGCGGCGGCCTCAAATGCGCGGAGCGCGTTAAGCGGCGGAAGGGCGTAGGTCATCGCGCTGCAGTTTGACACGGATGAGCTGTGGCCTTGCAATAGATTTTCTAGTGCTGAACCGCAGCAACAATGCTTTGCCCCGCGGCGATGTCGCCGAATAGGCTGGAATTCGTCGAACAGGAGGCAAACTGACATGGCTCATATCGTCAGCCACAATCCCGCAACGGTCCACGCTCCCGCCGGTGGCTACAGCATGGGACTTGAACTGAAGCAGCATCGCCGCCTGCTGTTCATCAGCGGCCAGGTGCCTGAGACATCCGATGGCACCGTGCCTGAAGGTTTTGAGGCGCAATGTGAGCAAGCCTGGCGCAACGTCATCGAGGTGCTCGCTGGCGCCGGCCTCGGCGTCGAGCATCTGGTGAAGATCAATACGTTTCTGACCGACCGGGATCAGGTGGTGGCCAACCGCACGGTTCGTCGCAAGATGCTCAAGGGACATGAACCCGCGTCGACGGTCATGATCGCTGAAACCGTCGACAGCAAATGGTTGCTGGAGATCGAGGCGATTGCTGCGGAATGAAGCCAGCTCTCGCCGACTTTGCAATAGGCCAATTGTGTCAGGTGTCCGATGACTGAGATCATTCATCCTTTTTACGAGTCGCATCGCGGTGCAATGGAGGCCGCCATGCGCCATCGCCTCGATCTTGCCGAAGCGATGTTGTGCGAGCGTGCGCATCTATCCAATATCGATGGGATTAGGCAGGAGGTGATGGACGAATTCGAGATCGTGCTCACCCAGATGCCCTATGTCGGAGGCGCGGCAAGTCGCATGAGCGATTTTTTCATGCGTCTCATGGGCTTTATGGCCATCAGCCGAGTGCTCCGGCGACACGGCGTGCCGCTGCCCGTGATCGGCGAAATCGAGCGGGAAACCTACAAGGCTCAATTGCTCACAGTACCCGAAGCGGAACGTCTCGCCTCGGGGCGTCAGTTCATGTCGTCAGAGAATCAGGCATTGCTGCGCGAGCAGGCGACAAAAAGCACCACCAATAGCCATCAGGAAGAGTTTCCGGAAGACTTCGTCTACGATTTCGTCGAGCCGGGCCCGGGCGACAACTTTGAATTCGGCATCAACTACAAAGCTTGCGGCTTTTGCAAATTCGCGGCTCGTCATGGAGATAGAGAAATTTTGCCGAACATTTGTGGGCTTGATTTTGACGCCTATGCAACGCGTGGCATCCGCCTGGAAAGGACACAAACGTTGGCTGGCGGCGCGAACAACTGCAATTTCCGATTCTCCCGGCTGACGTGTCAAATGATTTCGTAAAATACGAAATTTGCCTCTACCGTCACTCGCTACTTTGCATGGGGTTGTTTTCGACATTTTGAAGTGACGCCGATCGCGCCGCTACTCCGCCGCTTTCTCCCTGAGCCGCTGCGCGTAGACGTTGATGATAAGCGCCGCCAGGAGGATCAGGCCGCGGATCAGGATCTTCAGGAAGCTGTCGATGTTGACGTGGTCGAGGCCGTTGTTGAGCACGCCCAGCACGAACAGGCCGACGATGGTGTTGCCGATGCCGCCACGGCCGCCGAACAGGCTGGTGCCGCCGACAACGACGGCGGCGATGGAGTCGAGCAGATAGGTGTCGAACTCGTTCTGCTGCGCGCTGCCGAAATGGGCGACGCCGAGCATGCCGCCGATCCCTGAGCAGACCGCCGAAATGACCATCACGACGCCGAGGATCAGCTTGACGTTGAGGCCGGAATATTCGGCCGCCTCGCGGTTTCCGCCGACCATGTAGACGTAGCGGCCGAAGCGCGTGTACGTGAGCACGAGGTGTCCGGCGAGCAGCATCACCGCGGCGACGATGACGATCCAGGGAATGCCGCCGATCGAGCCGGAGCCGAGGGTAGCGATCAGGTCAGGCACCTTGTAGGCGATCTGGCCGCGCACCAGCAGCGCGGAGATGCCGGCCGCGATCTGCATCATCGCAAGCGTCATGATGAAGGAGGGGATGCCGATCACGGTCAGCCCCAGCGCGTTGACGAACCCGAGAGTCGCGCAGAGCAGCAGCGAGAGGAGGATTGCGGCGGCGCCGGGGAGAGGGATGTTGGCGATGTTGACGTAGGATTCCTGCACGGTGAAATAGGCGACCGCAATGCCCGTGACGTTGGCGATGCTGGCGATCGAGAGGTCGATCTCGGCGCAGAGGATCACGAAAGTGAGGCCGACGGCGATGACGCCGGTCACCGAGACCTGCGTGAGGATGTTGCCGAGATTGTCCAGCGTGGCGAAGGAGGGGCTTGCGAAGGCGAAGAACAGGCTGAGGAAGATCAGCGTCAGGAACGGCGCGATGTTGCGCATCTGCGAGCGCAGGAAAGAGCCAATGCCGCGAGGCCGGCGGGCCGCTCCGGAAACTGCTTCACTGCTCGCCATTGTGCTTCTCCGTCACGCCGCCTCCAACAGGCGGTCTTTGCTGACCGGCTCGTTCTTGAATTCGCGCACCACCGTGCCGCGCTTGAGCACGAGGATGCGGTCGGCCAGCGACAGCACCGTCTCCGGCTCCGTCGACAGCACGATGATGGCAAGGCCCTTGGCGCGAAGGTCGCGCACGATGTTGATGACGTCGTTCTTGGCGCCGACATCCATGCCGCGCGTTGGTTCGCAGAGAACCAGGAGCCGCGGCGGATAGGTCAGCCATTTTGCCAGCGCCACCTTCTGCTGATTGCCTCCAGAGAGCATGCCGAGGTCGAGGCCGACCACCGGCGGCCTGATCTGCAACTGCTCGACCTGACGCTGAGCGATGTCGCGCTCCTGCGCGGGCTTGAGCAGCATGGCCGAAATGCGATCCAGAATGCTGATCGAGATGTTCTTGTAGACCGGCTCCTGGTGGAACAGCATGGCGCGCCGGCTTTCGGGCACAAGCGCCACGCCCGCGCGCCGCGCGGCCGCGGTCGAGGCAAACGATTTTTGCGATCCGTCGACGATCAGCGCGCCAGAGTCCGGCTTGAGCTTGCCGAACAGGATGCGCGACAGCTCCTGCTGTCCGCAGCCCATGAAGCCGTAGATGCCGAGCACCTCGCCTGAACGCGCCTCGAACGAGACGTCCTGGAGGCTGCGCGCCAGCGAAAGCTGATCGACCTTCAGGACGACCGGGCCCCCATTCGCGGCCGGCAACATGAGATCGTCGGTATAGCTGTGCTCGAGTGCCTCGCCGCCGCGGCCGATCATCGCTTCGATCAGGGCGCCCTTGGTGGTTGCTGAAGCCGGGGTCTCGGCGACCTTCCGTCCGTTGCGGAATACGGTCACCGTGTCGGACACGCGCAAGATGTCCTCGATGAAATGCGAGATGAAGACGATGCCAGTGCCCTCGTCGCGTAATCGGCGGAGTGTCGCAAACAAACGCTCGACCTCGGGCGGGGAGAGAGCGGAGGTCGGCTCGTCCAGGATGACGATGCGCGCGCCGGAGAACAGCACGCGGGCGATCTCGATGAGCTGCTGGAGACCGATCGGGAGGTCGCCGAGCCGCGACATCGGGTCGACGTCGATGCCGAAGCGGGCGAGCTGCTCGCCGGCCTCGCGTGCCATCTGCCGCCATTGCACGAGGCCAAGGCGGTTGGTGGGCTGGTTGCCGAGGAAGACGTTCTCGGCGACCGTCAGATCGGGTGCGACGCTGAGCTCCTGATGCACCATGGCGATGCCGGCCGCGTGCGCGTCGCGGGCCGAGCGAAACCGGGTCTCCTTCCCTTCGACGAGGAAGCGCCCCGAGAATTCCGTGTGCACGCCGGCGATGATCTTCATCAGCGTGCTTTTTCCGGCGCCGTTCTCGCCGACGAGACCATGGATCTCGCCGGCGTACAGCGCGAAGTCGACACCACGAAGCGCTTCGACGCCGCCAAAGCTCTTCGTGATGCCCTGTAGTTCCAGGATCGGCGAACGGCCTTCAGGCATGGAGGAATCAGATCAGGAAGTGATCCTCCATCCACTGCATGCCGGCGGCATTCGCCTTGGTCACGACCGGGCCATCCGTCACCACGCTCTTCGGAATGCCCTGGCCGCTCTTCTCCCCGCCAACGACCGCGGCGACGCCAGCGATGATGGCGCCGCCATGGATGCGGCAGGAGGGATTGCGCACGGTCGCGAACATGCGGCCCTCGCTCACCGCCTGGATCGCGGGCGGCATGGCGTCGACGCCTCCGATCAGGATGTTTGCACGGTTGTGCGCCTTCATGATGTTGGCGGCCGCGAGCGCCATGTCGTCATTGTGGAAGAAGGCCGCATCGATCTGCGGGTATTTCGTCAGATACGTCTCCCACAGGCGCGCGGTCTTGGAGACGTCCCAATCGGCCGGCTGGGTGTCGAGCACCTCGATGTTGGGGAATTGCTTGACGACCGAGTTGAAGCCCTTGGCACGGCCTTGCGCGCCGGTATGGCCGAGCGCGCCTTGCGTCATGATGATCTTGCCTTTGCCGCCCATGGCGTTGCACAGCGCCTGCGTCACGGATGCGCCCATGAACTCGTTGTCCGGCGCCAGGAAGGAATGCACGTTGATCTGATCGAGCGGGGCGATCAGCGTGTCCATGTCGATGACGGGCGTGCCGGCATCGATCATCTTCTGCACGGGCTGGGTGAGGGTGCCGATGCCGAAGGCCTGGATGGCGACGAAGTCCCACTTCTGCGAGGCCATGTTGTCGATCGCCGCGCGTTGCTTCACCGCATCGAGCTGACCGTCGAACCAGGTCACATCGACGTTGAACAGCTTGCCCCAGAATTCCGCAGCCTGCTTGCCCTGGGCACACCAGGTGGCCTGCAGGCCTGCATTGGAGAATGCCGCCTTCAACGGCTTCTCCGAACGTCCCATCTCGGCTGCAAGTGCAGGGTTGATCCCCATGCCGCCGAGGATGGCCGCCGCGGCGCCGGCGGTCGTTGCCGCCTGAAGAAGATCGCGCCTGGTTGTCGAGAAATCTTTCGTCTCGGACATCGCTCGCTCCCATGACTTTATCGTTGGCGGCGTCATTGTTTGCGCTACCAAGGCAGGCAGTGTCTCACAATCGACGAGTTCACGCTACCCGTTCTGCAATGGCGACAGCGACGCCTGCCTTGGTGCAACGCAAAGAGAGTTACGCGGGACTGCCGACAAGGCCCGCGATCTCCAAGAGTAGTTTCTTCCAGGCCTCATCCGTATCAGGGGACCATTCGTTGCCCAGCAGCTCGCGCAGCACATCACGGATCACGCGAAAGAACTCGATGAACAACTCTTGGGGTGTGCCGTAGGCGTCGTGCGAGGATAATTCGCACTGGATCATGCGGAAATGTCCACGGCGCTCGCCGGCGAAATCGAGGATCGCCTCGATCGTGAGCGCAAGCATCGATCCCCGGACCAGGTCGCCGCCGTCTTTGCGAAACATCACCTGTGCTTCGGGATGCTCGGCAAACAGCCGCTGATAGACGAGTGGTGTCAGATCGTCGCAGCGCGTCGCTGCAAGTTCGAAGCTTCTCTCGATCGGATTGGCTGAAGCGTTCATCCGCGTTGGGTGCCCGCACAAAAAAAGAGAGCGGGGCCCTAGCCCCGCTCAAAAATTGTGTCGACCCTATTATCCCCGATCTCTGAGATTTGATCTTGATTGACGGGGCGACGCTGCGTTTTGCGCGCCAGGGGCTCCTCCCGAGACTTGGACCACCAGACTTCGACCTCGCGGCCAGCCTGAGCAAAGAGATGCTAGATCAACTTTTCTCACTTGTCATCATTTTCGGCAACGATTGTTCAAAATTCGAGCAGTTCACGAAATGATCGGGCTTTTTGCCCCCCTAAGTATATGACAAATATATGAAATCTGTGGATATAGGGCGGCCTCGCTTCTGCCTCAAACGCCGGACCGTCACCCGTCGGGCGGGCGGAGCGAACACAGTTTTCCAGAAATTTGTGATCGCGCAAGCAGACCGGCGAAGTGACCTCGACTCGGGTTCGGCGCGGTGTTTAGTTGTTAGGCGAACGAATGGTTCTGCAAATGCGCGCGCGGCTGCAAAAATTCCTGCCCCTGGTCCTGCTGGCTCTCGCGATGCAGGTGCTCGCGCCGGTTGCCGCCTGCTGGGCCGCGGATCTTGCGGTCGCCGATCCGCTCCAGAGTGCGGTGATCTGCCACAGCGCTGATGCACCGGGCGCAGGTGCGGCCGGCCAAACCAATGTGCCGGCGACACATGCCGGAAGCTGTTCGATCTGCTGCCTGGCGCAGCCCAATACGTCGCTTGATTCGCCGCAGGCCACGTTCGCGAATCTGTTCCGGCTCGCTGAACCTGTGGTGTGGCATGAGCAGGCTGCACCCGCGGTCACATCGCACGGCGGATCCAACGCACGCGCACGAGCGCCTCCGCAACTGACGTGAGCCTGGCGGCCAACCGGCCGCCGAATTCGCACGTCAACATCGCGGAGATTCTCAAATGTCCATCTGTCTTACACGTGCGGGCCTTCTGGGGCTCGCCCTTGCGCTCGTCCCTCATTCGGGAAGTGTTGCTCACGAGATCGTTGGCAACCGCTTCTTCCCGGCAACGCTGGGCATCGATGATCCCGGCGTCAACGATGAACTGTCGATCCCAACGGTCGACAGCTTCAAGACCGGCGATGTCCCGCCCGTTCGGCAGCACGACATCTCCGGCGAGTTCTCCAAACGGATCACCGAAGATTTCGCGATCTCGTTCGGCTCGACTTACACGTTTCTGAATCCTACCGATCCAACTATCCCCGGAGCCAATGGCTTTCAGAACCTGGAGACGACGTTCAAATATCGAGTCTTCAGGGATCCCACCCATGAGTTCGTGATGTCGGTCGGCCTCAGCGTCGAATGGGGCGGCACCGGCGCGCAAAACGTCGGCGCCGATCCGTTCCACACCTACTCGCCGATGCTGTGGTTCGGCAAAGGCTTTGGCGACCTGCCGGACACGTTCTCGTGGCTGCGACCGGTGGCTATCACCGGCCAGTTCGGTTACGCGATTCCGGCGAGGAATTTTACGACGACGTTCGGGATCGACCCCGATACGGGCGACCTGACAGCCGATACCGAATTCCACCCCCGCGTTTTGAACTGGGGCGGAACGATCCAGTACAGCATGCCGTACCTGAAATCTTCGGTCATCGATCTCGGTCTTCCGGAATTCATCAATCATCTGATCCCGCTAGTCGAGTTCAACCTGCAAACGCCGGTGGCGAACACGCTCACCTCGGGCACGATGACGACAGGCACCATTAATCCCGGCGTGCTCTGGATCGGCAACAAGTATCAGGTGGGTATTGAGGCGCTTATTCCGATCAATCGGCAAAGTGGGACGCATGTCGGCGTGATCGGACAGTTGCACTTCTATCTCGACGACATTGATCCTCGCGGCATCGGCAAGCCGCTTTTCGGTGGCCCGGTCCAATCTGCCAACCCCTTCGCGAGGAATTGACCGATGCGACGCTCATCCCTCAGTTCAGTGATAGTGTTCATGGTCCTCTTGCTGGCTTCGCTGGCCCCTGGCCAAGCAAGCGCCCATGCCGAGCTCGACCACGCCGAGCCGCGCGTCGGCAACAAGGTGGCAAGTCCCCCGCGAGAGGTGACGCTCTGGTTTACGCAGAAGCTGGAGGCCGCGTTCAGCTCGATAAGCGTCACGGGTCCCTCCGGTCAACGCGTCGAAGCCGGCAAGGCGCGCGTCAGCGGTAACCAGATGTCGATCCCGCTGAAGTCTGGAGGGGCAGGCACGTACCACGTGAACTGGCGCGTGCTGTCCGTGGACGCCCACACGACGGACGGCAGCTTCACCTTCCAGGTCGGTCCATGAAGGCCTGACCGCCGATGGACTGGTCAGCAGCGGAAGCACCGTTGGTCGCGACGCGCGCCGTGCACTTCGCGGCAACCGCGATCACGGTTGGAGACGTCATGTTTCGGACCGTCATCGTTGCGCCCGTCGCCCGCTCGGAGCGGGCCGCGGCCGTGTCGTTCGAGGCTCCCACCTTGTGGGTTTCGTGGCTCGGTCTTGGCTTCGCGGTGATCTCCGGCGCGATCTGGCTATTGCTTCAGGCTGCCTCGATGAGCGGGATGCCGCTCGATGAAGCAATGTCGGCGGATGTGTTGTCGACGGTGATCAACGAAACGCAATTTGGCCTGGTGACGACGCTTCGAGCAGGTCTTGCGATCTGTCTGGCGGCTTGCCTGACCTATGATCGCATGGCGATCGCGCGGTGGGGTGGATTTGCCGCTGCGCTCGCATTTGCCGCAAGCCTCGCCTGGAGCGGCCATGCCGGCTCGACCACCGGCGAGGCAGGGTACCTGCATCTTGCCGCGGATGCGCTGCATTTGGCGGCCAGCGCGGCCTGGATCGGTGGCTTGGCGCCATTCATCCTGTTCCTGGCTGCGGCCTGCCGAAAGAAGGCGATTGCGCTCGCCCGCGACGTCGTGAGCCGATTTTCGATCATGGGCATGGTCAGCGTGGCAACGCTGCTGCTCACGGGATTCATCAATGCTGCCATCCTGGTGGGCTCGGTGCACGCACTGGTCGTCACCGAGTATGGACGGCTGCTGCTGCTCAAGCTTGTCCTGTTCGCGATTATGCTGGTGCTTGCTTTGGTCAACCGGCTTGTGCTGACGCCGCGGCTTGTCCAGGACGGGCACGCGTTGCGCTGGCTTACGGGCAGTAGCACGATCGAGCTTGCTCTCGGCCTTGCCATCCTCACCATTGTTGGGATGCTTGGCACGATGCATCCCGCGATACACCTGGTGAACTGATGGTTGTTCTGCGTCAATCTGGTGAAAGAGCGATCTCGACTCCACGGCGGATCGTGTCTAGGTAGTAAGCGAACGAATGGTTCGGCGGATGCGGGCGCGGCTTCAAAAATACTTACCTATCGTCCTGATCGCCTTGGCGATGCAGGTGCTGGCGCCGATCGCCGCCTGCTGGGCAGCCGGTATTGCGGTCGCCGATCCCCTTCAGAACGCCGTCATCTGCCACGCTAGTGGCGATTCAGGCGCGGGCATTGACCACCGGACCAGTGTGCCCGGCTCACATGCTGGCGCTTGCTCGCTCTGCTGCCTGGCGCAGGCGAGCGCGTCTCTCGATGCGCCGCAGACCGTCTTCGCAGCACCCGTCCGACCTGCCGAACGCGTGGCGTGGCACGACGTGGCAGATCGTGTCGCCTTGCCCCACGCCGGCTCCAACGCGCAGGCGCGCGCACCCCCTCAATTTTCCTGAAGACCCCTCGTGACCGCCGCGGCTCGTCCGCCGGCGATTGATGCCGCCGAAGGGCCGGAGAGAAAGCCGGCGTCAGGAAATTCCCATGTTACCTCGTCATGCCCGCTGTGGTGTGAGTGTCGTTGCCGTTCAGGTCGCGCTGCTCGCGTCGACGGGCGGAGCCGCCGCCCAGAGCAGCGAAAGCGCCCTGCCGCCGGTGACGGTCGATGCGCCAATTGTGGCACCACATAAGCCGCGCAAGCCGGCCGTCCAATCCGCGGCAGCGCGAAACCGGAGCGCGAAACCTGCAAGCTCCGCGGGAGCGCCTCCTGCGGCCGTCGCCACCAGCGGGCAGGGCGCCGGCACCGCGCGTGCCTCGCTGGAGATCCCGCCGGCAGCGGTGCGTTATCAACTGCCTCAGCGTTCGTTCAGCATCACCGCCAAGGAGATCGACGAGACGATCAACCTCAGGGATCCCGAGGATGCCGTCAAATACATGCCGAGCCTGTTCGTGCGGAAACGGCACGACGGCGATAACCAGGCGGTGCTGGCGACTCGAAGCTGGGGGCTGAATTCCAGCGCGCGCACGCTCGTCTACTACGACGAGCTCCTGATCTCGGCGCTGACCGGTAACAACAACTCGGGCGCCTCGCCGAAGTGGAATCTGATCGTGCCGGAGGCGATCGGCCGGGTCGATTACCTCAACGGTCCGTTCGCCGCGGCCTATCCGGGCAATTCGATCGGCGGCGTGCTGCTGATGACCTCGAAGATGCCGGACAAGTCGTTTGCGACGGCCAAGGAAACGGTCTCGGTGATGCCTTGGAGTCAGTACGGCACCAAGAGCACCTACGTCACCAGCCAGACCAGTGCGGCCGCAGGCAACCGCGATGGTGCGCTCTCGTGGCTCATCAGCGCCAACTATCGCGACGGCTATCAGCAGCCGCTGAGCTACGTGACGAATGGCTCGGTCCCGGCCAAGACGACAGGCACCTTCATCGCACCGAGTCGGACCGGCGGGGTGGCTGACGTCGTCGGCGCCGGCGCGGTGGCACACTCTCAGCAGACGTCAGCGAATATCAGGCTGGCTTACGACCTGACCCCGCTGGTGCAGGCGACCTATTCGTTCGCAGTCTGGAATAATCACCAGACCTCGGAGCCGCAGACCTATCTGCGATCGACCGTGACGGGCCAGCCGACATTTGCAGGTCTCTCGGGATTTGCTCCCAACAAATACACCTGGGATGAGCTTCATGTGAGTAACGCGTTCTCACTCCGGAGCGATACCAAGGGCGTCTTTGATTTTGATCTTTCGGCATCGAGCTACAATTACCTCCAGGATATTCTTCTCAATCCGTACACCGTCGTGGCGTCGCCCGGGCTCGGCTACTCGCTGAACGGCAAGGTCACGCGGATGGACGGTACCAACTGGCAGAACGCCGATGCCAAGGGCGTCTGGCGTCCCGACGGGATTGACGGTTCACATGAGGTCAGCTTCGGCGTTCACGGCGACCGCTACAGGCTCGAGAACCCCGTCTACGCCTCCACGGTTTGGTATACGGCTCCTTCGACGGGGAACGGGCTGCTCTACTCAACGGGCGTCGGCGAGACGCGGACCGAGGCACTCTGGGTTCAGGACGCCTGGAAGATCACGCCGAAGGTCAAGCTGACCCTCGGTGGACGATTGGAGACCTGGCAGGCGCTCGACGGCCTAAACGTCAACACGACGGCGACGGGCGCCGGCGCCATCACCTCGGTGACGACGAGGCATCAGCCCTCGCTCTCGTCGACCAATTTCTCGCCGAAGGCTTCGCTGTCGTATGATCCCAACAAGGACTGGAACATCACCGCGAATTTCGGCGAGGCATATCGCTACCCGACGGTGACGGAGCTTTATCAGAACATCTCCGTCAGCAACATCACTTACCTTGCCAACCCGCGGCTCGCGCCCGAGCAGGATTTCACCGGCGAACTCAATCTTGAACGACATTGGCAGGACGGCCGGATCAGGTTCACGGTCTTCGGCGAACGCACGAACGACGCGCTGATCTCGCAGACGACCACCGTGACTGATGTGGCCGGAAACCAGTCGTTCCAGACGGCGGTCAGCAACGTCGCCGCCATTCGCATGCGAGGGGTCGAATTGTCGGCCGACAAGGACAATGTCCTGTTCAGCGGGCTGCAGCTCTTTGGCAGCGTCACTTACGTCGATTCCAGGATCATCTCGGATCCGAGCTGGACGGGAACGACCACCGTCGTCGGCAAGCGCGTGCCGTATGTTCCGGACTGGCGCGCGAAAGTCGGCGTCAGCTATCGTCCGAACGAGGGCTGGGTCTACACCGTTGCCGCGCGCTACACCGGCAAGCAGTATGCGACCCTCGACAATACCGACGTCGTTCCCCACGTGTACCAGGCGTTCGATCCGTTCTTCGTCGTCGACATGAAAATCCACTACAATGCTATGAAGAATTTCTCGCTCGATTTCGGCATCGATAATCTCTTCAACTACCAGTACTTCCTGTTCCATCCGTTCCCGGGACGTACCTTCGTTCTTGCCGGCAAGTACACGTTCTGACGGGCGGGATGGACGCAACGATGAAAAGAAAGGCTAGCCACATGAACAAGCTCTCACGCATCCTTGCGCTAGCAGCGCTCTCGGCACTGGCTTTCGCCGCACCCGGCCGCGCCGACGACGTCAAGGCCGGCGATCTCGTCATCACGCAGGCATGGAGCCGTGCCACGCCCGGCGGCGCAAAGGTCGCCGGCGGCTATCTGACGATCGAGAACAAGGGGAGTGCGCCGGATAAATTGGTCGGCGTCTCGGCCGAGATCGCCGGCAAGATCGAGGTCCACGAGATGGCGATGGACAACGGCGTGATGAAGATGCGGCCGCTCGATAAGGGCCTCGCGATCGAACCGGGCAAGACCGTCAAGCTCGCACCGGGCGGCTATCATCTGATGATGCAGGAGCTGAAGGGGCCGCTCAAGCAGGGCGACAGGGTCCCGGTCACGCTTCAGTTTGAGAAGGCCGGCAAGGTGGCCATTACGCTCGACGTCCAGGCCGTCGGCGCGCAGGCACCGGGTGGCGGCGAGCATGGCGGACACATGGATAGGAAAAAAATGCCGGATCATTCGGGAATGAAGATGTGATGAGCTTGATCTGCTCTTTCGGGAGACCGAACATGAACATGTCAATGCGATCCTGCCTGATCCTGATTGCCGCGCTGGCCGTATCGCCGGCGGCAGCGCATGTCTCGCTGGAGACCAAGCAGGCAACAGTCGGCGCCTCCTACAAAGCCGTGTTCACCGTGCCGCATGGCTGCGCCGGCTCACCGACAGTGAAGATTCGCGTGCAGATCCCCGAAGGCGTCATCGCCGTGAAGCCGATGCCGAAGTCCGGCTGGAGCGTCGACGTCGTCGAGGGCAAGTACACTGGCGAATACGATTACCATGGCAACAAGGTCTCGTCCGGGCCGAAGGAAGTGGTGTGGTCGGGCGGCAAGCTGCCGGATCACAACTATGATGAGTTCGTGATCAGCACGTTTCTCACCGACAGCCTGAAGCCGAACACCACGCTGTATTTCCCGGTCGTGCAGGAATGCGAGAAGGGCGTCAGCCGCTGGATCGAGATCCCTGAGGGGGCGGCCCCTTCGCATGAGGGCAAATCGCCCGCGCCCGGCGTGAAGCTGCTGCCAAAGTCCTGATGCGTGTCCTCGCCGCGCTTGCGACGCTGCTGCTCTGCATCGGCTTTGCGACCGGTGCGTGGGCGCATGCGGCGCTGGTCTCGGTCGAGCCGGCCAACGGCAGCATAGTTGCGAGCGCGCCGAAGCGTGTCGAGCTGCGCTTCAATGAGGCGGTGACGCCCGGCGCGATCCGGCTGATCGACGGGACCGGAAAGGTGCGCGAGGAGGCGCGTGTCAGCCCATCCGGCGAGACCATTTCGATCGGAATGCCACAGGACCTGCCGCAGGGCACGGTAGTCGTCAGCTATCGCGTGATCTCGCAGGATGGCCATCCCGTGGCGGGATCGGTCATCTTCTCGATCGGCGCGCCGTCCGCGACGCAAGTTCCCGCGGGTGTGGATAGCGGTGTGAACGCGCTGATCTGGCTGACCCGGATAGGGCTCTATCTCGGGCTCTTCGCGGGCGTCGGCGGCGTGTTCTTTGCGATCTGGATCGCGCGATCGACGAATGGAATGGTTTTGCCGCGCACGGCGCTTGTCGTGGGCATGCTGAGTGCGATTGCCTCGCTTCCCCTGTTGGGGCTCGATCTCCTCGGTCTGTCGCTTACCGCACTTCTGACATCAGCGCCCTGGACGATTGCATTCACGACGAGTGCCGGTCTTGCGCTTCTGGTCGCGATCGCCGCCATGCTGGTCGCCGGCATCGCGCTGCGCGGAGGGCAGGGCGCGCGCATTCTCTCGGCCATCGCACTCGCCGGCGTCGGCCTGTCGCTCGCCAGTACCGGCCACGCCGCGACTGCGCCGCCGGAGGCGCTGACGCGGCCGGCGGTCTTCCTCCACGGCCTCGGCATCGCATTCTGGACCGGCGCGCTGGCGCCGCTGGCCGTTTTGGTGTCGAGGCCTACCTCCGCCACACTGCCGATCCTGAACCGGTTCTCCCGCATTGCGCTGCCGGTCGTCGCCATCCTGGCGCTGACGGGACTGACGCTGGCGATCATTCAGCTCGAGAGCTTTGCTGCCCTGGTCGAGACCGGATACGGCATCATCCTCTCGATCAAGCTCGCGCTCGTCGCCGCGCTGCTGGCGCTCGCCGCACTGAACCGCTTTCGCCTCACGCCGGCGCTTGCCAAGAACCTCAAGGCAGCCTCCGCTCTCAGGCGCTCGATCCTTGCTGAATGCGTGCTTGCGCTTGCCGTCTTCGCCGTCGTCGCCGGTTGGCGCTTCACGCCGCCGCCGCGCACCATCGTCCCGGAGACGCCGCTTGCGGTCCATATCCACGGTGAGAAAGCGATGTTCCAGGTCCTGGTGTCGCCCGGCAAGGCCGGCACCGACGACTTCGTCCTCCAGCTCATGACAGGCGAGGCGGCGCCGCTTTCCGCCAAGGAGGCGACGCTGACCCTGAGCCTGCCTGAGCGCGGCATCGAGCCGATTGAATATGACGCCGAGCTCGGCACTGACGGCTACTGGCACGTGCGCAAGGTCGAGCTGCCGTACCCCGGCCGCTGGCATCTGCGTATCGACGCGCTGGTGACCGATTTCGAGAAGGTCACACTCGAGGACGACCTCGACGTCGCGCCGCGCTGAAGACCTCGCCTCCGGGTTCCGAAAGCGGCCCCCTGCGTGTTCAAGCGGCACTTCAAGAAAACAGAAAAATGACAGGAATTTCGCCGCGTTAGCGGGTTTTCTTCGAACCCGGTCTTGTGTTTTCGCTCCCAATCCGGTTTCACTGCAACCCCTCACTGATTCTTCGAGTGTATCCATGCGGTTGTCCCGGTTCTTTCTGCCCATCCTGAAAGAAAATCCGAAAGAGGCGGAGATCGTCTCGCATCGCCTGATGCTGCGCGCAGGCATGATCCGGCAGGAGGCTGCCGGCATCTATGCCTGGCTGCCGCTCGGCTTCCGTGTGCTGAAGAAGATCGAGCAGATCGTGCGCGAGGAGCAGGATCGCTCCGGCGCGATCGAGGTGCTGATGCCGACCTTGCAGCTCGCCGATCTCTGGCGCGAGAGCGGCCGCTACGATGCCTATGGTCCGGAGATGCTGCGCATCGCCGACCGCCACAAGCGCGAGCTCCTGTACGGGCCGACCAACGAGGAAATGATCACCGAGATCTTCCGCGCCTACGTCAAGTCCTACAAGAACTTGCCGCTCAATCTCTATCATATTCAATGGAAATTCCGCGACGAGCAGCGTCCGCGCTTCGGCGTGATGCGCGGCCGCGAATTCCTGATGAAGGATGCCTACTCCTTCGACCTCAACGAGGCGGCCGCGCGCGTCGCCTACAACAAGATGTTCGTCGCCTATTTGCGCACCTTCGCGCGGATGGGGCTGAAGGCGATCCCGATGCGTGCCGAGACCGGCCCGATCGGCGGCGATCTCAGCCACGAGTTCATCGTGCTCGCCGAGACCGGCGAGTCCGGCGTCTTCATCAATCGCGACGTGCTCGATCTGCCAGTGCCGGGCGAGGACGTCGACTACGAGAGTGATCTCACGTCGATCATCAAGCAGTGGACCTCGGTCTATGCCGCGACCGAAGACGTGCACGACGCCGCGCGCTTCGAGCAGGAGGTGCCCGAAGCCAAGCGGCTCAACACCCGCGGCATCGAGGTCGGCCAGATCTTCTATTTCGGCACCAAATATTCCGAGCCGATGAAGGCGACGGTGGCGGGTCCCGACGGCGTCGACGTGCCGATCCACGGCGGCTCCTACGGCGTCGGCGTCTCGCGCCTCGTCGGCGCCATCATCGAGGCCTGCCATGACGAGGCCGGCATCAAATGGCCCGAGGCGGTGGCGCCGTTCCGCGCCGTCGTGCTCAATCTCAAGCAGGGCGATGCCGCCGTCGATGCGGCCTGCGAAAAGCTCTATGCCGAGCTCCAGGCCAAGGGCGTCGACGTGCTCTATGACGACACCGACCAGCGCGCCGGCGCCAAATTCGCTGCCGCCGACCTGATCGGCATCCCCTGGCAGATCATGATCGGGCCCAAGGGCCTCGCCGACGGCAAGGTCGAGATCAAGCGGCGCGCCGACGGCTCGCGCGAGACCATGTCGCTGGCCGACGCGGTCGCACGCCTGACCGGCTGAATATTATCCACCGCGCCATTTGTGGGGCAGGCAATCCGGCCACAATTGACCCCGAATCATGGGATTATCGAGCGATGGATGAGACCATGACCGAGCCTGTGCAAACCGCGCCCTTCGCGCCGTTCGAATGGATGTTGTCGGCGCGCTACCTGCGGGCGCGCCGCAAGGAAGGATTCATCTCGGTCATCGCCGGATTCTCCTTCCTCGGCATCATGCTCGGCGTGGCTACGCTGATCATCGTCATGGCCGTCATGAACGGCTTCCGCAAGGAACTGCTCGACAAGATCCTCGGCCTCAACGGCCACATCCTGGTGCAGCCGCTGGAATCGCCGCTGACCGACTGGAAGGACGTCGCCGAGCGCATCAGCCAGGTCGACGGCGTGCGGCTCGCGGCACCCGTGGTCGACGGCCAGGCGCTGGCCTCATCGCCGTTCAATGCCTCCGGCGTGCTGGTGCGCGGCATCCGTGCCGATGACCTGAACAACCTCACCTCGATCGCCAAGAACATCAAGCAGGGCTCGATCGAGAATTTCGACGAAGGGCAGGGTGTGGCGATCGGCCGTCGGCTCGCCGACCAGTTGTCGCTGCATGCCGGGGACAGCGTCACGCTGGTCGCGCCGAAAGGCGCAGTCACGCCGATGGGCACGACACCGCGGATCAAGCCGTACAAGATCGTGGCGGTGTTCGAGATCGGCATGTCCGAATATGACGCCGGCTTCGTCTTCATGCCGCTGCCCGAGGCGCAGGCCTATTTCAACCGCAACAACGACGTCACCGCGATCGAGGTGTTCACCACCAATCCCGATCGCATCGACGCATTTCGCAAGTCGGTGACTGAAGCTGCCGGCCGTCCGGTGTTCCTGGTCGACTGGCGGCAGCGCAACTCGACCTTCTTCAACGCGCTTCAGGTCGAGCGCAACGTGATGTTCCTGATCCTCACCATGATCGTGCTGGTGGCCGCGCTCAACATCGTGTCCGGCCTGATCATGCTGGTGAAGGACAAGGGCAGCGACATCGCGATCCTGCGCACCATGGGCGCCTCGCAAGGCTCGATCATGCGGATCTTCCTGATCACGGGCGCCTCGATCGGCGTGGTCGGCACGCTCGTCGGCTTCTTCGTCGGGCTCGTCATCTGCCTCAATATCGAATCGATCCGGCAGTTCCTGTCCTGGCTCACCAGCACGGAACTGTTCTCGCCGGAGCTCTATTTCCTGTCCCGCCTGCCTGCCGAGATCGATGTCGGCGAGACCACGGCGGTGGTCATCATGGCGCTGACGCTGTCGTTCCTTGCGACGCTCTACCCGTCCTGGCGCGCCGCGCGTCTCGATCCCGTCGAAGCGCTCCGGTACGAGTGAGGGGCTGATGGAGCAGGGGGCGGAAGATGTACCGGTCATTTATCTCCACGAGATAAAGCGGCAGTACGTGCAAGGCGAGAACGTGCTGACCATCCTCGACGGCGCCAAGCTCGCGCTGTGGGCCGGACAGTCGGTGGCGCTGGTGGCGCCGTCAGGTTCGGGCAAGTCGACGCTGCTGCATATCGCTGGCCTCCTCGAGGCGCCCGATTCCGGCGAGGTCTATGTCGGGGGCTCCCCGACCTCGCAACTGCCCGACATCGAGCGCACGCAGCTCCGCCGCACCGAGATCGGCTTCGTCTACCAGTCGCACCGGCTGCTGCCGGAGTTCTCGGCACTGGAGAACGTCATGCTGCCGCAGATGATCCGCGGCCTGAAGCGGTCCGAGAGCGTGAAGCGCGCCAAGGAGATTCTGGGCTATCTCGGCCTCGGCGACCGCATCACCCATCGCCCGGCCGAGCTGTCGGGCGGCGAGCAGCAGCGCGTCGCGATCGCCCGTGCGGTCGCCAACGCGCCGCGTGTTCTGTTTGCGGACGAGCCGACCGGCAACCTCGATCCCGGCACCGCCGAGCACGTGTTCCAGGCCCTGATGCAGCTCGTCAAGGCGACCCATGTCTCGATGTTGATCGCGACCCACAACATGGAGCTCGCCGGCCGCATGGACCGGCGGGTGTCGCTTTCCAACGGCCAGGTGGTCGAGCTCGACTAAAAACCTCGAAAACAACCCCATGCAAAGTAGCCGGTGACCGCCGGCGCCTTGCTGATTTTGCGAAATCGGTTCACGCGTCGGGCAAATCAGCGCGATAAATCCATCATCGCGGTCGCTGTTCAACGCCGGTCACATTGATAAGGGCGAGCGCCTGATGGCTCATCGCCCCCGGGCGCACGGGCGGCGGGATCGGCACAACGGCGGCCTGTGCTACTGCTTGTTTCGATTCTTGCTGGCGCCTCTGAGCGGCGGTGCGGGGGACAACGCACTTGCCGAGTCCGTCATCTGAATGCAGGTGAGCAGATCGACATAGCTTTGCATTCCACCCGAACTGGCCTCGCCCTCGCAAGCATCGCGGACAGTGGCTCTCGTCGTCGACCATACTGTGCCGAGCTGCTGCTGCGCTGCGGTTTCGTCGCGCATGCAGTCGGCAACACTCTGCGCCAGCGCCAACCCCATGGCCTTGTCCGTTTCGGACGTCGCCTTGCAGAGCGCCTCGACCTTCAATTCGGGAACACGATCGGAGACGGGTATGGGCGCGGTGCTCGCGAGCAGCGCAAGCGACAACAGGGCGGTCTTCATCTGAAGCTCCTTAGTATCTCACCGGTCACATCGACGGAGTGCGCCTGTACTTCCTGCAATTGGGCAGGCTGCGCGGGTGCACTATGCCAACGCTTGCTCCACGAAGTTATGGTCAGGCAGCGTGTGAGGAAGGATTCTTGCGCCGGGCTCTTCGCTTTCGCCAACTTTTGCTCGAAAGTCGCGAACAGGCGGGATTGCGAAGTATTGTCTCAACAGCCGGTCGAAAGCAGATTGGGATTCAAGACCAGGTGTCCCGCCGCGGAGATCCTGAACAATCTCACATCGTTGCGTCATGGCCCGCCTCCTCTGAAGCAGAGCATACGAATGCGTTCCTGCCTCTTTAAAGAAGGGGGGGCCGTGCTTGCTTGATCTATCGCAAATGAATCGGACGTTTTGGACGAACAGCGAAACGGCCGCCCGCTCATTGGCAGTTAGGGCTTTCGCGCATCCGCGCTCCAAACCGTTGCGAATGAAGGGCCCTAGTTCGTGATCGCGTGCTTGGTTGGCGTGACCGCCGGGGGCGGAGCGGCTGGCGAGATGACGAACGTCACCCAGGCATTCCGGCCTTCGGGCCGGTTCTCGGCAGCGAATTCCTTGTAGCCCTTGAAGTTGAGGTAGCCCTGCATGTCGCCGACGGGGAAGATGAATCCTATCTGCGGGCCGACGCCGCCGACCCGCGAGCGGAAGCAGCCGACGCGATCGCCGGAACCACTATCGCAGCATCGCTCGTCCGCGGTATTCGGCTGCGGAGTCACTTTGCGTGCTGCGCAATCCGATAGCGCGGCGTGTCGATCTCGTCGAACCTATCAGCATTCCGGAGTAACTCCGTTGGAATGGTTGATCTGTGTCAACGCGTGCGGCACGAAAGGGCTCTTCAGACTGTGTGCGTCCGTGTATCACGGAGGATTTTGCAATGAATATTCGCAAGACCTTTGCCGCGCTGATCCTGACATCAGCCTTGTGTACGCCGGCAATCGCACAGCAAGCACAACCACAACAAGTTGCGCCACCGCCCGGATCTCCCGCGGCGACGATCACCATCCCCGGCGATCAACTTCCGCCGCCACCGCAGAAGTTCGGTGGCAAGATCGAGCGCGATGCAAGAGATTCAAAGCCGTACTGGCCAGCACGCGTGGTGCCCCCCAAGGGCGCACCGAACGTGCTGCTGATCATCACCGACGATGCCGGCTATGGCGTTGCCAGTACATTCGGAGGTGTCATCCCGACGCCCGCGCTTGATCGCATCGCACAAAACGGCTTGCGTTATACCAACTTCCACTCGACCGCATTGTGCTCCCCGACGCGCGCAGCTTTGATCACCGGGCGCAATCATCATTCCGCCGGCTATGGCGTCGTCGCCGAACAGGCGACCGGCTATCCCGGTTACGACAGCGTCATCACCAGGGACAAGGCAACGATCGGCCGCATCCTGACCGACAACGGCTATCACACCGCCTGGTTCGGCAAGAACCACAACACGCCTGAATACCAGGCGAGCCAGGCCGGTCCGTTCGATCAATGGCCGACCGGCATGGGTTTCGAATATTTCTACGGCTTCATGGGTGGCGACACCAATCAATGGGAGCCCGGCAATCTCGTCCGTAACACCACGCCGATCTATCCCTTCCAGGGAAAGCCAGGCTGGAATCTGGTGACCGCGATGGCGGACGAGGCGATCGATTATGTGAATCGCATGAACGCGCTATCGCCGGACACACCGTTCTTCGTGAAATTCGCCCCCGGCGCAACCCACGCGCCGCACCACCCGACGCCGGAGTGGGTCAAGAAGATCAGCGACATGCATTTGTTCGACCAGGGCTGGAACAAGCTCCGCGATACGATCTTCGAGAACCAGAAGCGGCTCGGCGTCATTCCCCAGAACGCGAAGCTGACGCCGTGGCCGAAGGATCTGATCAAGGAGTGGGATCAACTCTCAGCCGACGAGAAGAAGCTGTTCATCCGTCAGGCCGAAGTCTTTGCCGCGTTTGCCGCCTACGCCGACAATGAAATCGGTCGTGTGATCCAGTCCATTCAGGACATAGGCAAGCTCGACAACACGTTGATCATCTACATCGAAGGCGACAACGGAACGAGCGCGGAAGGCCAGCCGAACGGCACACCGAACGAAGTGGCCATGTTCAACCAGATCAACCCGTCGGTCGAGGAGCAGCTCAAATATTTCTATGATGTGTGGGGCACCGATCGCACCTACAACCACATGTCGATCGGCTGGGCCTGGGCTTTCGACACGCCGTTCTCCTGGACCAAGCAGATCGCCTCCCACTTCGGCGGCACGCGCCAGGGCATGGCGATCTCCTGGCCGGCGGCGATCAAGGACAAGGGCGGCATCCGGACCCAGTTCCATCATGTCATCGACGTCGTTCCGACCATTCTCGAGGCAGCTCAAATCAAGCAGCCGGAATTCGTCGACGGCATCAAGCAAAGCCCGATCGAGGGCGTCAGCATGACGTATACGTTCGATGCCAAGAACGCGAACGCGCCCTCCACTCACACGACGCAATATTTTGAGATGTTTGCGGATCGCGCCATCTACAACGACGGCTGGATTGCGAGCACAAAAGTTCAGCGGCCGCCGTGGGTGACGATTGCGAAGACACCGGCCCCGCAGGATTACCCCTGGGAACTCTATGATCTCCGCAACGACTGGACGCAGGCCGAGGACGTTGCCGCCAAGTATCCGGACAAGCTGAAGGAATTGCAGGCGCAGTTCTGGAAGGAAGCGGAAAAATATCAGGTGCTGCCGCTCGACTCGTCGGTGGCGACCCGGATCATCACGCCGCGTCCGAGTCTCAGCGCGGGACGCACGAACTTCGCGTGGACCCAGCCGATAACCGGCACGCCAAATGGCGATGCGCCCAGCCTGCTCAACTCGTCCTACAACTTCAAGGCCGACGTGGACATCCCGCAGGGCGGCGCCGAAGGCATGCTGGTGACCCAGGGCGGCCGATTCGCCGGCTATGGCCTCTATCTCCTGAAGAACAAGCCCGTGTTTACGTGGAATCTCGTCGATCTCAAGCGCGTGCGCTGGGAAGGGCCTGAGCTGACGCCCGGCAAGCACGTGATCGAGTTCGACTTCAAATATGACGGCCTCGGCGCTGCCACCATGGTGTTCGGAAACTATAGCGGCATCGGACAGGGCGGCACCGGAACGCTGAAGGTCGATGGCAACGTGGTGGCCACGGAGAAGATGGAGCACTCGCTTCCCTTCATCCTGCAGTGGGACGAGGCGTTCGACATTGGTTCCGACACCGGCACGCCGGTCGATGACAACGACTATCAGACGCCATTCGCCTTCACCGGCAAGATCAACAGGATCACGCTGGACATCGATCGGCCAAAGCTGAGCCCGGACGACATCAAGCGGCTGCAGGAAGCCGCGCGTGCGGCGGGCGACGGTCCTTCGACCGACGACGGGAAGACCGCTTCGGCCGAACCGCAGGTGGGCACGGTCGGTGTGAGCCTGGTCGAGAAGATCCAGTTGCGGATCGACAAGCGCGAAGGCTGCCGCAAGCAGGCCGAGGCGCAGGGTCTCGGCATGGTGGACCGCATCAAGTTCGTCCAGCAATGCGTCGGGCAGTGACGCCGGTGCGCGACAATGCGCATCCAATCAACGAGGGCTGGCGTTGCCTCCCCTCGTCTCGACGAGAGCTGCGTCGTTGAACGGCCGCGGCCGGCTGGTTTCATGCCGCGCAGAGCTGTGTCGGCTACGGCCGGATCACCGTCATCTTGAACGGAGCCGCATGGGCCGCGGCGTGCGCGACGGCCTCGTTGGCATGGTCGAGATCGAATTCTGTCGTCTCGTAATGGTCGAGCCGCAGCAGCCCGGCGCGCACGAGCGCGACCAGGCGGACCGCTGCATCGGGCGGATACATCCAGACGCCGTGGATGGTGACGCAATTGCGCATGATCCAGGGGTAGGGGAGCTCAAGCCCCACGCCGCCGGCCATGCCGACGCCGCCCATCAGTACGACACGGCCGTGGGCGCGCACCGTCATGATCGCAGCGCGCACCACCGTGGGACTGACCGAGGGCGGCATGATGTCGAACACGCAATCGATCGGGCCGGGTGCGGCGCACTTCATCTGCTCGCGGTCGTCGCTCTCGTTGCCGGAGAGCTTCACGGGCCTCACGCGCGGGCCGAAACGCCGCACGAGATCGGCGAGGATCTTCTCGTTGCGCCCTGGCGCCACGACGCAGGCCGCGCCCATGGCGAGCGCCACCGCCACGGCAGCGCTGCCGAAATTGCCGGTGGCGCCGCTGACCAGCACGGTCTCGCCGGGCTTGAGGTCGGCCGCGAGGAAGCCGCCATAGGGCACGAGCATGGTACCGAGTGCGCACCACCGCGAAGCCTCGGCCGGTGTGATCTCGCCGAGCCGCTTCACATTCTCCGTCGGCACCCTCATCCGCTCGGCGAACGAGCCGTGACGAAAATGCTTTTGCAGCTTCATGCCGCCTTCGTCGCGTGCACTCAGGGCTTGTAGCGTGATGTCGGGCGAGATCGCGTCGTCGCGTGAACGCACGGTCGGATCGCAAAACACCCAATCGCCGACGGCGAGCCTGGTCGCATCCGGCCCGATGGCGCTGATACGGCCGATGCCGCCGGGACCGGGGATCACGGGCAGATCGAGCGCGTAGTTGCGTGCGCCACTGAAGACCTCGTTCAGATAAGGCAGCACGCGGGTGGCGACGACGTCGACGATGACCTCGCCGGTGCCGAGCGTGGGGGCGGGGACATCCTCGATGACGAGCGGTGTTCCCAGGGATTTGAGGATAGCGGCTTTCATGATGTTCACCTCATATTCGAGCCGAACGGAATATGCGCCTGCCTTGAAGGTGCATGAAGGCCTGGTATTATCCTAGTATTATGAAGGCCCTGCATAACAGGCGGAGAGAGAGATCATGGCCGATCCCCGACGTGTCGAATTCGGCGATTTCCTGCGTTCGCGCCGCGAAAAGCTGACGCCGAAATCCGTCGGCCTCCCGGTTGGCCAAAGGCGGCGCACCGCGGGGCTGCGGCGCGAGGAGGTGGCGCAGCTCGCCGGCATCGGCGTCGACTGGTACATCCGCCTCGAGCAGGGGCGCACCGTCAGCCCGTCGGTCACCACGATCGATGCGCTGGCCCGTGCGCTGCGCCTTTCCAGGACCGAGCACGCGCATCTGAAGGCGTTGGCGCGCGACGGCGCGAGGGGCGCGT
Organism: Bradyrhizobium sp. UFLA05-153; assembly: GCF_054185185.1. Classification (NCBI taxonomy): domain Bacteria; kingdom Pseudomonadati; phylum Pseudomonadota; class Alphaproteobacteria; order Hyphomicrobiales; family Nitrobacteraceae; genus Bradyrhizobium; species Bradyrhizobium sp. UFLA05-153. Next base: position 121,869 of record NZ_JBBIAM010000004.1, on the reverse strand, counting down.
TCGCGCGCGAGATCGTGCCGCCGCCGATCCAGCGCCTGATCGAGAGCCTGAACCAGCCGGCCTATATCACCGGGCGGCGCTGGGACGTGCTGGCCTGGAACGATGCCGCCGAGGAGGTCTTCGCGTTCGGTCGGTTACCCGAAGAAGATCGCAACACGATGCTTCTCATGATGACCAACAAGCAGACGCGAAAGGCTTACGGTGCGGGCTGGGCGGACGTGGCCAAGCGCATGGTCGCGATGTTTCGCGCGACCCACGACGTCTGGGCGGGCGATCCGGCGTTTGCCGAATTGCTGACGCGGCTGCGGCAGGGCAGTCCAGAATTCGTCAAATGGTGGGAAGCGCACGAGATCCGCAGCACCGCCTCGGGCCTCAAGACCATGTCTCATCCGACCCTCGGCGTGCTGCATTTCGAGCACACGAGCTTTCAGGCCAATGACGATCCCGCGTTGAAGCTCGTCATCTACACGCCGGTCTAGGGCGTAAGGGCAAGCGCTAAGCGTGAAGGCCGAGCGGAATGTTGCGATCAGTTGGAGCGACCCTACGCAGTTGATTTAGATCAAACGAGACCGATGCATTGCAGCAATACTTACCGATGAGCGCCGGACAAAGCAGCGGGTTTTCAGGATGTGGGAACAAATTCGCGCCGTCTGGCGGGCATCGTCCGTTTTCATTGTCGGGCTGGCCGTGATTTTCGGCGGGATCTATCTGGTCGGACGCCTGTCTTCATCCACGAACCCGCCGCCTGCCGCAGCCCCCACCTCGGATCAAGCCGCCTCATCGGATCAAGGTCGCAATCGGGGCCAGCCGGCCGTCGCCTCGACCGAGACGCCGTCGCCACAAGGCGGCAGCGCGAAGCAACCTGCTCAGCAGCTCGCTCAATCAGGCAAGGCGCCTGCTCAGTCGCCGGCCGATCAGAACAATCCAGCGCCGACCGCAAAGCCAACCGCCAACGCAGCCGCGTCATCTCCGGCCGTTGCTGCCTCGCCGTCCGCTCATGACCACATGGCGGCGGACACCCTGTCCCCAGGCGCAGCGCCACCACTGCCCGCCAGCCCGTCACCACCCGCTCCTGACCATATGGCACAGGGCAACAGGCCGCAGGCGAGCGCAACGACCGGACAGTCACCTGCGGCGCCCGCGTCCAATGCTGCAACGGCCGCCTCGAACGCCGTGCGGGGAATCGGCGATGCCACGGCAGGTCGTCTGGTCTTCAGGAAGTGCCAGGCCTGCCATTCTACTGAGCCCGGCAAGAACATGCTCGGTCCGTCGCTCGCCGGCGTCATCGGCCGCAAGGCCGGCTCGGAGGCTGGTTACAATTATTCGCCCGCGATGAAGGCGGCTGACATCGTGTGGAGTGCGCAGACGCTCGACCAATACCTGACCGACCCGGCGAAGGTCGTGCCGGGCAACAAGATGCCGTTTCCCGGCCTCAAGACCGATCATGATCGGGCCGACGTGATCGCGTATCTCGCAGGCGGCACGCAGCCCGCGGCCACCGCCGCGCAGCAGCCTTCGCAGGCTGCGGCGTCGCCCACGCCACAGCCGGCCCAGACACAGGTGGCGCAAGCCGCACCCGGTCCCTCCGTCACCTACATTCCCGACGCTCGATACACCTTGCGTTCGGGGATCGCGGAAGGGCGGATGGTCTATATCGGCGAGGGCGGCGAGATCGACGGCAAGGTCAATCCGGTCCTGACCGCGGTTGAGGGACAGGTGGTTCAACTCACTCTGATCAATGGCGAAGGGGCACAGCACGATATCGCCTTTCCCGACCAGAACACCACCTCGCCACGCGTTACCGGAAAGGGCGCGAGCACGACGATCGCATTCCGCGCCGATAAGTCCGGAGACTTCGTTTATTTCTGCAGCGTGCCCGGCCATCGGCAAGCCGGGATGGAAGGTCAATTCCTGGTTACCCCGCGCCCGCCGCCTCAGGCGGTGGTGGAAGCCGATATTTCGCGTGAGCCCACTGACGTGCCGCCGCCGATCGGCAAACGCGATCCGCAAACCGTGCGTGTCGACCTCTTGAGCGTCGAGCTCGAAGGCAGGCTCGCGGAAGGAACGACGTTCGGCTACTGGACCTTCAACGGCAAGGTGCCGGGCCCGATGATCCGGGTGCGTGTCGGCGACACCATCGATATTCATCTGAAGAATTCCGCCGACAGCTCGATGATCCACTCGGTCGACTTCCATGCCGCAACCGGCCCGGGTGGCGGCGCGGCTGCTCTTCAGGTCGATCCCGGCCAGGAGAAATCAATGACGTGGAAGGCGCTGGTGCCGGGACTCTATGTCTATCACTGCGCCACCCCAATGGTCGCCGAGCACATTGCAAACGGCATGTACGGCATGATCCTCGTGGAGCCTGAAGGCGGCCTGCCGCCGGTGGATCACGAGTTCTATGTCATGCAGGGCGAAATCTATTCCGACATGCCCTTCGGCCAGCGTGGAAGCGCGGAGTTTAGCGTGGAGAAGCTTCTGAACGAACGCCCGGAATACTTCGTCTTCAACGGTTCAGTCGGAGCGCTGTCCAAGCTCCACCCGCTGCACGCCAAGGTCGGCGAAACCGTGCGCATTTTCTTCGGCGTCGGCGGGCCGAACTACACATCCTCGTTCCACGTCATCGGGGAGATACTCGACAAGGTCTACACGTTCGGCGGACTTCAAAGCCCGCCGCATGAGGGAATCCAGACCATCACCGTGGCGCCGGGCGGCGCGGCTATCGTTGACTTCAAGCTGGAGGTCCCGGGCAACTACACGCTGGTCGATCATGCGCTTTCGCGATTGGAGCGTGGGCTGTCGGGCATCCTGAGCGTCGAGGGGCCCCCGAACCCCGAAATCTTCAACGGTCAGGTGATGCCGGGCATGGGGCACTGACCACGCCTCTAGTGACGCTTCCACTTAGAAACTTGTGATCCACACGCCGTTGTGAACGGGCTGCATTGTGGAACCGCGCTGGCGCGATTGTGGCGGCAATGCGGAGACAAAAAGTTTGCGCGCCACACTCGCGTTCACACCAAGATGTGAACGCGTTTTCTGTGAACAGAGGATCATGCGATGAACGCTGGAACCACTGCAAAAACAGGGATCAAACGAGCTCCGGTTGCGCGCGAGAAACATCCATTAACGTACCAGGTCCTTTCGATAGGACTGTTGCGTCATGGCTACAGCAATTCCGTCGATCGCTGTTAAGAGGTGCCCACGGCCCGGGGGCCTTTACGAAGAAACTGGAACGGGAATCAAATGAAGAAGAGTTTGTTGCTTGTCACTGCTAGCCTCGTTGCGCTCAGCGCGGCTGCGCCGGCGGTGGCTGCTGACCTCGCAGCACGGCCTTACACGAAGGCTCCGCCCGCGATGGTCGCCGCGATCTACGACTGGAGCGGCTTCTACATCGGTATCAACGGCGGTGGCGGTTCGGCTCACACGACCTGGGACTTCGTCGGTACGGGCACTGAGGGTTCGCACAACGCGACCGGCGGCACCGTCGGTGGTCAGATCGGCTATCGCTGGCAGACCGGCCAGTGGGTGTTCGGCGTCGAAGGCCAGGGCAACTGGGCCGACTTCTCCGGCGACAACATCAGCGCACTGTTCGCGGATCGCAACCGCACCCGCATCAACTCGTTCGGTTTGATCACCGGCCAGGTCGGCTACGCCTGGAACAACGTGCTCGCCTATGTGAAGGGCGGCGCGGCCGTGGTCGGCGACAAGTTCGATGTGTACAGCACCGCCACCGGCGCGCTGCTCGCCTCGACCAGCCAGACCCGTTGGGGTGGCACGATCGGTGCCGGCCTCGAAGTCGGCTTCGCGCCGAACTGGTCGGTTGGCGTCGAGTACAACCACATCTTCCTGCAGGACAAGGACGTCACCTTCGTTGGTCTCGTGGGTACCGACCGCATCCGTCAGGACGTCGACATGGGTCTCGTCCGCCTGAACTACAAGTTCGGCGGCCCGCTCGTCGCCAAGTACTGATATCGATCGCTCCCTCGGAGCGGTTGCGAAAGCCCCGGCCTCGTGCCGGGGCTTTTTTCTTTCTGAATTCATTGAGTTAACCATTGGGTGCGAAGCCGCGCCGCGACTGCCATTGCGCCGCTTGACTCTTAGAACAAAAATAGAACAATGTTCTCTCTATGTTCTAGCGAGGGAGCAAGGCCGTGTTGAAGATCTTCGTGGAAGAAGCCGCTGCACTGGCGTCGATCACGCTGTTCGTCGGGATGATCGCGATCTGGGCGCAAGTCATCCCCCAGCTCTGATTCCCCAGCTCTGAGCGGGGGATCGGTGGCCCCTCTGTTGAAAAGCGGGACGGCGCGAGGAATGTGCGCTCCTGCCGTGGACTCTCCGTAGACTCTTGGGGGCCGAGGCACCACCATTGTCGGGCGAGTCGGGCCAGCGAAGTGCAGCATGCTGCGCCCTGGTCCGGCTGGTGTCCCCACGATGCTGAGAGGCCCTAAGCGACCATGCCGAGCGCCGGATTTGTCCATCTTCACGTTCACTCGGCCTATTCGCTGCTCAAGGGCTCGATCAAGATCGCCAAGCTCGCCGAGCTTGCGAAAAAGGACCATCAGCCGGCGCTGGCGCTGACCGACACCGACAACATGTTCGGTGCGCTGGAGTTCTCCGACAAGATGGCGGGCTCCGGCATCCAGCCGATCGTCGGCTGCGAGCTCGCGATCGATTTCGGCGACCAGGATCCGAATGCGCGCAATGCGATTCTGCCGTCGCGGGTCGTACTGCTGGCGGCGCAGGAGCGCGGCTATCGCAGCCTGATGCGGCTGAACTCGCGCGCATTCCTCGAGACGCCCGACAGCCACGCGCCGTTCATCAAGTTCGATTGGCTCGACGGCGAGACCGACGGCCTGATCGCGCTCACGGGCGGTCCGGACGGGCCGATCTCGCTTGCGCTTGGGGCCGGCCATGCCGAGCTCGCAGCCACGCGCTGCGAGCGGCTCTCGACCCTGTTCGGCGACCGCCTGTACATCGAGTTGCAGCGCCATGGCATCGACAAGGAACGCCGCATCGAGAGCGGGCTGATCGACATCGCCTACACAAAAGGCCTGCCGCTGGTTGCGACCAACGAGCCGTACTTCGCCTCGACCGATGACTACGAGGCCCATGATGCGCTGCTCTGCATCGCCGGCGGCCGGCTGATTGCCGAGACCGAGCGCGAGCAGCTCACGCCCGATCACCGCTTCAAGACGCGCGCCGAGATGGCCGTGCTGTTCGCCGACATTCCGGAAGCGCTGGCCTCGACGATCGAGATCGCCGAGCGCTGCTCATTCCGACCGATGACGCGCAAGCCGATCCTGCCGTTCTTCACCGTCGGCGCCGCAGGCAGCTCCGATGCGGCCGCGGTCGAGGCGGGCGAATTGAAGCGGCAGGCGGAGGAGGGGCTCGCCAACCGCCTGCGCGTGCACGGCCTGTCGCAGGGCACGACGGAAGAGGACTACAACAAGCGGCTCGCCTTCGAGCTCGACGTCATCACCCGCATGAAATATGCGGGCTACTTCCTGATCGTGTCCGACTTCATCAAATGGGCGAAGTTGCAGGGCATTCCGGTCGGGCCGGGCCGCGGCTCCGGCGCAGGCTCGCTGGTTGCCTGGGCGCTGACCATCACCGATCTCGATCCGATCAAGTTTGGCCTCCTGTTCGAGCGCTTCCTCAATCCGGAACGCGTCTCGATGCCGGACTTCGACATCGACTTCTGCCAGGACCGCCGCGGCGAGGTGATCCAATACGTCCAGCAGCGCTATGGGCGCGACCAGGTCGCGCAGATCATCACCTTCGGTACGCTGCAGGCGCGCGGCGTGCTGCGCGACGTCGGGCGCGTGCTGCAAATGCCCTATGGCCAGGTCGACAAGCTGACCAAGCTGGTGCCGCAGAACCCGGCCGCGCCGGTGACGCTGGCCGCCGCGATCGAGAGCGAACCAAAACTCCAGGCGTTCCGCGATGAAGACCCGGTGGTGGCGCGCGCCTTCGACATCGCCCAGCGCCTCGAAGGCCTGACGCGGCATGCTTCGACGCACGCGGCCGGCATCGTGATCGGCGATCGCCCCTTGAGCGAGCTCGTGCCGCTCTACCGCGATCCCAAGTCCGACATGCCGGTGACCCAGTTCAACATGAAATGGGTCGAGCCCGCGGGCCTCGTGAAGTTCGACTTCCTCGGCCTGAAGACGCTGACCGTGCTCGATGTCGCGGTGAAGCTGCTCAAGCCGCGCGACATCCATGTCGATCTCGCGACGCTGCCGATCGACGATGCCGAGAGCTACCAGATGCTGGCGCGCGGCGACGTGGTCGGCGTGTTCCAGGTTGAAAGTCAGGGCATGCGACGCGCGCTGATTGACATGCGCCCCGACCGTTTCGAGGACATCATCGCGCTGGTCGCGCTCTATCGCCCGGGCCCGATGGCGAACATCCCGACCTATTGTTCGCGCAAGCACGGCGACGAGGAGCCGGAATATCTCCACCCCGTCCTGGAGCCGATCCTGAAAGAGACGTTCGGCGTCATCATCTACCAGGAACAGGTGATGCAGATCGCGCAGGTGATGTCGGGCTATTCGCTCGGCGACGCCGACCTCCTGCGCCGCGCGATGGGCAAGAAGATCCGCGCCGAGATGGACAAGCAGCGCGACATCTTCGTCGCGGGCGCGGTGAAGAACGGCGTGCCGAAGGCGCAGGCCGAGACCATCTTCGAGTTGCTCGCCAAATTCGCCGACTACGGCTTCAACAAGAGCCACGCGGCGGCCTATGCGCTGGTGTCCTACCACACCGCCTACATGAAGGCGCATTATCCGGTGGAGTTCATCGCGGCGTCGATGACGCTCGATCTCAACAACACCGACAAGCTCTCCGAATTCCGCTCCGAGGCGCAGCGCCTCGGCATCAAGGTCGAGCCGCCGAACGTCAACCGCTCCGGCGCGACCTTCGAGGTCGGCGAGAAGACGATCTATTACGCGCTCGCTGCGCTGAAGGGCGTCGGCCTTCAGGCCGTCGAGCAGATCATCGAGGAGCGCACGAAGAACGGGCTGTTCACTTCGCTTGCCGATTTCGCCGCGCGCGTGTCGCCGCGTGCGATCAACAAGCGCATCATCGAAAGTCTCGCCGCCGCCGGCGCCTTCGACACGCTGGAGCCGAACCGCGCGCGCGTCTTTGCCGGTGCGGATGCGATCCTCGCCGCCTGCCAGCGCGCGCATGAGGCCGCGACCGTCGGGCAGAACGACATGTTCGGAGGCGCAGCCGACGCGCCGACCATCATGCTGCCGCAGATCGAGCCATGGCTGCCGGCCGAGTGCCTGCGCCGCGAATACGATGCGATCGGCTTTTTCCTGTCGGGCCATCCGCTCGACGATTACGCCACTGTGCTGAAGCGCCTGCGGGTGCAGAGCTGGGCGGAGTTCTCGCGCGCGGTGAAAACCGGCGCCACCGCCGGCAAGGTTGCGGCCACCGTGGTCTCGCGCATGGAGCGGCGCACCAAGACCGGCAACAAGATGGGCATCATGGGGCTCTCTGATCCCACGGGCCACTTCGAGGCGGTGCTGTTCTCCGAGGGGCTTGCGCAATATCGCGACGTGCTGGAGCCCGGCGCTGCGGTGCTGCTGCAGTTAGGTGCGGAATTGCAGGGCGAGGACGTCCGCGCGCGCGTGCTGCACGCCGAGCCGCTCGATGACGCCGCCGCCAAGACGCAGAAGGGCCTGCGCATCTTCCTGCGCGACACCAAGCCTCTGGAATCGATCGCGAGGCGGCTTGCAGGTCCGGATGCGGCGCCCTCGAACGGTGGCGCGCCGAAGGTCGGCAGCCCCGGCATCGCGCCGCGCTCCAACGGCGACGGCGAGGTCTCGCTGGTAATGATGCTCGATCTCGAGACCGAGGTGGAGATGAAGCTGCCCGGCCGCTTCAAGGTCTCGCCGCAGATCGCAGGCGCGATCAAGGCGGTCGCGGGTGTCGTCGACGTGCAGCAATTGTAGTCACGGTCGCCCGCGTCTGCGGTGCTCCGCATGGCTCTGCACAGGTGTTGTGCCCGTCCAGTTGCAACCATGCGGTGTTTCTGGCAAGCATGCCCCGGGGATGATTTTGGGGGCGTAATGTTACTGCGTGGGCTGGTGCTGCTCGTGGCCGCGGCGTTGCTGTGCGGCTGCGAGACGGCCGCGAGGAGCGGGGTGGATTATTCGGAGACGTTGCGGAAGGTCGGGCCGCCAAAGGCCGGCCAGGCGCGCATCGTCGTTCTGCGCGAAAAAGGCTATGGCGGCCTCGCCGATGCAGGCTGGGGATTTACCCTGGATGGCAAGCCACTCACAGGGCTGAAGACCGGGACCTATGTCTATGCCGATCGTCCGGCCGGCCCGCATCAGTTCGTCGCGGAGGAGGCGGGCTTCCCCGGCGTCACGCACGTCGATTTCGCCGCGCAATCGGGCCAGACCCTGTTTTTTGTCGCGCGCGTGAGCGAGCGCAAGAATGCGGTGATCGCCAACGCGAGCACGGGACTGCTCGGCTATGGCCTCACCCTCGCGATGACTGCCGGCTACAAGAACCAGGGGCCGGTGGATTTCCTGCCTCTGGATGAGACCGCTGCGAGGACGACGATCGCGGAGCTGAAGCTGGCTGAGTAGGGCGCGCCACGGCTTCATGTTTCGTGACGCTGTCGCAGCCGGCGTGTAAAACAGCGCGTCTGCGCTGATCCGCCAGACTGGCTGAGGCAGGGAACGAACCATGTGCGACCAGTGCTCCAACAATCGCTTCGATCACGTCGTGCCGTCACGGCGATCCGCGATGATTTTTGCCGCCTCCACGCTGGGGCTAGCCTTCACCGGCACAGCCTTCGCCAAAGAGACGAAAACGCCGCCCAAGCCGCAGAACGTGGTGTCTCCCGATGCTGCGCTGAAGCGGCTGATGGACGGCAATGCGCGCTATGTCGACGGTGTGACGCGGCGCCATGACTTCAAGCACGAGCGAGGAGCTCTTGCTGCGGGACAGAATCCATATGCGGCGATCCTGAGCTGCGCGGACTCGCGCATCGCGCCGGAATACGCCTTCGACACCGGCCGCGGCGATCTCTTCGTCTGCCGCGTTGCCGGCAATTTCGCCGGCAACGAGACGATTGCGAGCATGGAATATGCGGTCGCCGTGCTCAACACGCCGCTGATCCTGGTACTGGGCCACGACAGTTGCGGCGCCGTCGATGCGACGCTGAAAGCGCTCAAGGACAACAAGCCGCCGCCGGGACACATTCCCTCGCTGGTCGAGGCGATCGCACCGGCCGCCAAGGCGGCGATGCAAGAGGGCAGTGACGTCCTCGACAAGGCGATCCGGCAAAACGTGATCGACAACGTCGCCAAGCTGAAGTCTGCGGCGCCGATCCTTAATGCGGCGACCGAGCAGGGCAAGCTCAAGGTCGTCGGCGGCATCTACCGGCTGACCACGGGCACCGTCGATTTGGTCGGGCAGAGCTGATCGCCTGCGTCGCGTCTGGAGCTTTCAGGTGGAGGCCGGAAGCAGCCGGACGATGTTGCAACCCCTCCGTGCTTTCGCTATGCAGCATCAGGGCATGTGCGGCGCTTGAGGCCGCCACGAGGTGCCGACGAATGTCGGGGGCTGGGGGACTTGCGTAGCTATTTTGTCGGCGCGCTGTCGCGCGCGATCGGATTATCACTCGCGATCGCCGCGTCCGCATCGGGCACGGTGTGGGCGGCACAGGGCGAGTCGGCGGTGGCCGAGCGCATCTATGCTTCCGCGCCGCCGCGGCTCTTGCAGATCCGCACATTGGTCGCCGATGCCGGGCGCCAGACCTCCAACGGATCGGGCTTTCTGGTCTCCGCCGACGGATTGGCGATCACCAACTATCACGTGGTCTCGCAGGCGGCACTGGAGCCTGCGACCTATCGGCTCGAGTACACCGCCGCCGACGGCAGCCAGGGCGACGTCACCTTGATGCGGGTCGATCTGCCGAATGACCTCGCGCTGGTCCGCGTCGACAAGAAGGACGCTCCGTTCTTCAGGTTCGACCGGGCCGCGATCGAGGGCAGGCTGGCCAAGGGCGAACGGCTCTATTCGATGGGCAATCCGCTCGACCTCGGCTTCACCATCATCGAAGGCACCTATAACGGGCTTGCCGATCACAGCTACACCGAACGCATCCATTTCTCGGGCGCGCTCAATCCCGGCATGAGCGGCGGTCCGGCGGTCACAGCGGACGGCGACGTCATCGGCATCAACGTCGCAACCCGCAGGGGAGGTCAGCTCGTGAGCTTCCTGGTGCCGGCGCGGTTTGCGGCGGCCCTTTTGCAGGCCGGCGGCGACGAGAAGCCTGCGGACATCAAGGGCGATGTCGGGCGGCAACTGGTTGCCTGGCGCTCGGAACTCTACAAATCGCTGAGTGCGGCGGGTTTCAGGTCGGATGCGCTCGGTCCATATCGTGCGCCCGCGACCCAGGTGCTCTGGTTCAACTGCTGGGCCAGTACAAATGCCGGCGCCACGCCGAAGCCGCGCGCCAGCGTCAATTCGACCGAATGCGGCAGCGACACCAGCGTATTCGTCGCGTCGGATCTCAATATCGGCGCGATCAACATCAATCATTCCTTCGCCAGGACAATCGATCTCAATCAATTCCAGTTTGCGACCTATCTCACGCAACTGAGCCAGCCGCGGCTCAGCGTCGGCGGTCCGTTCAAGAAGTGGTACACGCCGCAACGCTGCCATGAGGACTTTCTCCAGGTCCCGCCGCAGCCGCAGCATCCGCCGCTGCGGGTCGTGTGGTGCGCGCAGGCCTACAGGCAGTTCGAAGGGCTTTACGACGTGTCGCTGATCGTGGTGACGCAGGACCAGGCGCTCGAAGCGCTGGTGTCGCGGCTGAACATGCAGGCCGTCGGTTATGACGATGCCGTCGCGCTCGGCAAGCGTTTCCTCGAAGCTGTGCAGGTCGGCAAATGATCTGGATCGAGATATTGTCGCGGCAGCGCGAGGTCGCCGCACGCTTCCGGATCACCGCTGCGGAGGTGCGCATCGGGCGGGGCTATGACAATGATGTCGTGGTCGATGATCCCTACGTCGCAGCGCAGCATCTGCGGGTGTTTCGGCATGACGATGGCCATCTGGTCGCCGAGGACGTCGGCAGCGCCAATGGTACGTTCATCGACGGCAACAGGACCAGGCTGTCGGGCTTCATCGTGGACGGCAAGCAGCCGATCCGCATCGGGCAGACGTACCTGCGGATTCGCGACGTCAATCACGCGGTCGAGCGCGAGCGGCTGGCATCGCCGGAGCGGCACGTCCTGCCGATCGTCCTCGCCGTCGTTCTCGGCCTGTCGCTTCCGGCGATCGATGCGCTCAAGATCTGGCTGACCCAGACCGGCGAGCCGCGCGCGTCGACCTATCTCTCGCCGCTGCTGATGCTGATTACGAGTCTTCTTGTCTGGGTCGGGATATGGGCGCTGCTGTGCCGGATCTTTGCGGGGCGATCGCACTTTCTGCGCAACCTGCTGATCGCGCTCATCGGCACCGCCGTCTTCACGCTTTACCACGAGTTAGTCCAGTACCTCGCGTTCGCCTGGACCTCGTCGAGCGGCGTCAACTACGAATATGCGGTCATCTGGCTGATCTTTGCAGCCATCTGCTTCTTCCATCTGCGCGAGATCGGTCGAACCCGGCTGTGGCTGAAAGGTGCGGCCATGACCGCCGTGGTGGTAGTCGGAATTGCGCTCCAGGCATTGCAACAGTCCGAGGCTTTCTCCGATTCCGGACGGCAGAGAACCGTGCACTGGCTGATGCCGCCGATGTTGCGCGCGGTTCCCTTGAAGGATCAGAGCACGTTTTTCGGGGCTATCGGCGATCTGAAGGGGCGTCTCGACGGTGATCGCAGCTAGGCCGGCCGGAGGCCCCTCTCGAGCTTTCGTCCTGCGCGTCCGCGTACCTTACGTGAGCCTGACCGCTGGTGCCATTCCGTCGCCTCAATCCAAGCGCTTTCGTTCAAGCGCCGTTCAGCCAGCCGCGCGCCCAATTGCGCGCAAGCGCGCTCAACAACAACAGCGGGGCTAGCAAGCCATGCGTGGGACACCAAGAACGTTCATCTCATTCCTGCTGCCGATCCTGTTGCTCGTCGCGGCCGGGACATTCCCTGCCTGTGCCCAGCAGCAGGAGAAGCGCATCGCGCTCGTCGTCGGCGACGGAGCCTATGCGAAGTCGCCGCTGGCAACGACGGCCAATGATGCCGGCCTGATCGCGCAGACGCTCCAGGCCGCCGGCTTCGACGTCGTCGGCGCCCGCGACCTCGACGGCGACACGCTGCGCAAGAGCTTTCGCGATTTTCTTCAGAAGGCCCAGACATCGGGACCCGGCACCGTCGCGATGATCTATCTCGCCGGCTATGGCGTGCAGCTCGCCGGGGAGAACTACTTCATCCCGGTCGATTCCAACATCACGCGCGATACCGACGTTCCGACCGAGGCGCTGCGCATCAGCGACTACGCCCGCCAGCTCGCGGCGCTGCCGCTGAAGGCGAACATCGTCGTGCTCGATGCCGCCCGGGCGCAGCCCTTTATCGAGGGCGGCCAGCCGATCGCAAGCGGGCTCGCGCTGGTCGAGCCCGACGCGAACATGCTGATCGCCTACAACGCCGCGCCCGGCACCGTGGCGCCGGAGGAGCCGGGGCCCTACGGCATCTACGCCCAGTCGCTCGCCGAGATGATCCGCACCGGGGGCCTGTCGCTGCCGGAGGTCTTCGACCGCGTGCGCCTGCGCGTCAACGACGCCAGCAAGGGCGCGCAAGTGCCCTGGGACGACCAGAAGATCAGCGCGCAGTTCTCGTTCTTCGAGCGTGGACCCGACGCGCCGCCGCCGCAGGCCGCGCCCGACCAGGTCGCTGCGATCCGCAACAAGCCGATCCGCGATCTCGGCGTGCAGGACGCCTATGCGGCCGCGCTCGAGCGCGACACGCTGCCGGCCTATGAGGAATTCCTCGCCGCCTATCCCGGCGATCCTATGTCCAAGCGCGTAATGGCGATCGTCGCGGCGCGCCGCGAGGCGATCACCTGGCGGCGGACCTATCGCGCCGACACGCCGGACGCATACTGGTCCTATCTGCGCCGCTATCCGCGCGGGCCGCATGCTGGCGACGCACGGCGCAGGCTTGCGATCCTGACCGCGCCGCTCGAGCCGCCGCCGAGCTTTGCCATGATGGATTACGACGTGCCGCCGCCGCCGCCGGAAGAGATCGTCTATGTCGACCGGCCGGTCCTGCTGTTCAGTGATCCCGTGTTCGGCTTCGTGCCGCCGCCGCCGCCGCCGATCTATTTCTGCCCGCCACCGCCACCGGATTTCATCGTGCTGCCGCCGCCGCTGCCCGTGGTCGGACTGTTCGTGCTGCCGCAGCCAGTGTTCGTGCCGATCCCGGTGTTCATCAGGCCGCCGATCTATGTCGCGCCGCCGCCGAACAACATCATCTACCAGAACATCCACAACACCACGGTGATCAACACCGTCATCAACCGGCCGTCCGCGGCCGCGGCGGGCCTTGCGCCCGGCAGCCTCGCGCCGGCCGTCGCCGGCCGCGCCACGCCGGCGGCACCTGCCGTGCCGCAGGCCGTCGCGCAGCGCGCCGCCTTGATCCAGCAGGGCAAGCTGCCGATGCCGCAGAGCGCCACCATCACGCCGACGGCGAGGCCGGGGATACCGGCCCCGACGCCCGCGAATGTGGCGCCGACCGCCGCCGCGCCGCCGAGCAGGCTGCCCGAGGCCAATACGCTGCCCGTCCCCGGCACCCATGGGACGCCGCCGGCACCCTCGGCTGCCCAGACCCCGAATGGTAGGCTCGCGCCAACTGCGACGGCGCCGGCCAATGGCACGCAAGCAGGCCATCCAAATGCCGCGACTGCAACGGCTCCGCTCACCACCACGCCTGCTGGAAATGCGGCCACGGCGCCGGGCCAAAAGCCGCCGATCGCCGGAACGCCGGCAGGGACGGCTCCTGATAGCCGCGCGAAGTCGGCCATCCGCGAGCAGGGTACCACGCCGCCAGCCGGGGCGGGGACCGGCGGCAAGCCTGCCATCACTGCGGTGCAACCCACGGGCCGTGAGCCGTTGAAGCCTCAGAATCAGATCGCCCCGCTGCCGCAGGCGGCCAAGCCGGCCGCTCCGCCGCCGCGCCCGCAAGCCATTGCGAAACCGGTGCCCTCGGCACCGCCGCCGCGGGTGGCCTCGCCGCCGCCGCACGCCGCGCCTCCGCCCGTCGCTGCGGCCCGGCCGGCACCGCCGCCGCCAGCCGCGAGGCCGGCCCCACCCCCGCCACCGCGAGTGGCGGTCGCGCCGCCCCCACGTCCAGCCGCACCGCCGCCACCGCGCCCGGCACCGGCTGCCGCGAAGAAATGCCCCCCGAACCAGCCAAGGTGCTAGGGAGGGGCGTGAAACGACGGAAAAAGGGCTTGAAAAAGGGCTTGAAAAAGGGCTTGGGGCAGGGCGCCAAAACGCCCCTCCATGGCCCTTATTTCCTTGCTTCTGGCGGAAATCGCGCTATATAGCGCGCCATCTCACACGGAAACATGGCTCAAAAGGCCGTCCGGTGGCAACCGGGGCGAGAACGCTCCGTTTTGCTCACACGTTTCCGGAGGAACCAACCGGAGAATTATCACCATGGCGCTACCCGACTTCACCATGCGTCAGCTGCTCGAAGCTGGCGTGCACTTTGGTCACCAGTCCCACCGCTGGAATCCGAAAATGGCGCCGTTCATTTTCGGGACCCGCAACAACATCCACATCGTCGACCTCGCGCAGACCGTGCCGATGCTGCACCAGGCCCTCCAGGCCGTCAGCGACACCGTTGCGAAGGGCGGCCGCATCCTGTTCGTCGGCACCAAGCGTCAGGCGCAGGACGGCGTTGCCGATGCTGCCAAGCGCTGCGCGCAGTACTTCGTCAATTCGCGCTGGCTCGGCGGCACGCTTACCAACTGGAAGACGATCTCGGCGTCGATCAAGCGCCTGCGTCATCTCGACGAGGTGCTGTCCGGTGGCGAGGCCAACTCCTACACCAAGAAAGAGCGCCTGACGCTCCAGCGCGAGCGCGACAAGCTCGACCGCTCGCTCGGTGGCATCAAGGACATGGGCGGCCTGCCCGACATGATCTTCGTGATCGACACCAACAAGGAAGACATCGCGATCCAGGAAGCCCAGCGGCTCAACATCCCGGTCGCGGCGATCGTCGACACCAATTCGGACCCCAAGGGCATCACCTATGTGGTGCCGGGCAATGACGACGCGGGCCGTGCGATCTCGCTGTATTGCGACCTGATCGCGCGTGCGGCGATCGATGGCATCTCGCGCGCCCAGGGCGATGCGGGCATCGATATCGGCGCTTCGGTGAAGCCGGCTGCTGAAGAGCTTCCGTCGACCAGCGGTTTCCAGGGCCTTGCCGGTCCGCGCGGCACCGCCGACGACCTCAAAAAGCTCCCGGGCGTGTCGGGTGCGATCGAGAAGAAGTTCAACGACCTCGGCATCTTCCATTACTGGCAGCTCGCAGAACTCGATCACGCCACCGCGCACAAGATCGGCGAAGAGGTCGGCCTGCCCAGCCGTGCGGATGCCTGGGTGGCCAAGGCCAAGGCGCTCACCGCGGAAGCGGAATAACAGTCGAGAGGTGGCCGGATCGCTCCGGCCGCCATTTCAGTTGACGCGACGTCCTGTGATGGACCGCGGTGAGGCGAGACAGCGCCGCGCCGCGGGTCAACCGGCAGGCAAGAAGGATTTTCAACGATGGCTACGATCACAGCTGCGATGGTCAAGGATCTGCGCGAGTCGACCGGCGCAGGCATGATGGACTGCAAGGTCGCGCTCACCGAAAACGACGGCAACATGGAAGCGGCGCAGGATTGGCTCCGCAAGAAGGGCCTGTCGAAGGCCGCGAAGAAGTCTGGCCGCGTCGCGGCCGAGGGCCTGATCGGCGCGCTCACCAAGGGCACCAAGGGTGTCGTGGTCGAGGTCAACTCCGAGACCGACTTTGTCGCGCGCAACGGCCAGTTCCAGGGTCTCGTCAAGATGATCGCCCAGGTCGCATTCGACGCCGGCGCCGATGTCGAGAAGATCAAGGCCACCAAGGTCGGCGACGTCACGGTCGAGGCTGCGATCAATGATGCGATCGCCACCATCGGCGAGAACATGACGCTGCGCCGCGCCGCTACCCTCGAAGTGAAGCAGGGCGTGGTGTCGAGCTACGTCCATGGCGCCGTCATCGATGGGGCCGGCAAGATGGGTGTTCTCGTCGCCCTTGAATCGCCCGGCAAGGCCGACGAACTCGCTGTGCTCGGCCGCCAGCTCGCCATGCATGTCGCGGCCGCCAATCCGCTCGCGCTCGAACCGGCCGGTCTCGATCCGGCGATCGTGAAGCGCGAGAAGGACGTGCTCGCCGACAAGTACCGCCAGCAGGGCAAGCCGGAGAACGTGATCGAGAAGATCGTCGAGTCCGGCCTGAAGACCTACTACAAGGAAGTCTGCCTGCTCGAGCAGGCCTTCATCCACGACACCGGCAAGTCGGTGGCGCAGGCGGTGAAGGAAGCTGAGGGCAAGGTCGGGGGCCCCGTGAAGATCGCCGGCTTTGTGCGCTATGCTCTCGGTGAGGGAATCGAGAAGCAGGAAAGCGACTTCGCGGCGGAAGTCGCGGCCGCCAGCGGCAAGAAGTAAGCGCCGGGACGTTTCCTTCCGGCGTGCCGCCGGAAGCGGCGCCCGGAGAAGGAAAGTGCTCATGACTGATCCGGTCTACCGTCGCGTGGTGATCAAGCTGTCCGGCGAATATCTCGCGGGACCGCAGGGATTTGGGATCGACCAGCCGACGGTTGACCGGGTTGCCGACGATCTGATCGCCGCCCGCCATCTCGGTGCCGAGGTCGCGGTGGTGATCGGCGGCGGCAATATCGTTCGCGGCGTCGAGGTGTCCTCCCGCGGCGTGTCGCGCCCGACGGGCGACACCATGGGCATGCTCGCCACCGTGATGAACTGCCTCGCGGTGGAAGCGGCGATCGAACGCAAGGGCGCGCCGGCGCGCACTCTGTCGGCTTTCGTCATGCCCGAGATTTCCGAGCTGTTCACCCGCGCTGCGGCGCACAAATACCTCGCCGAGGGCCGAATCGTGCTGCTCGGCGGCGGAACCGGCAATCCGTTCTTCACGACCGACACCACGGCGGTGCTGCGCGCCGCCGAGATCGGCGCCGAGGCCGTCCTCAAGGCGACCAATGTCGACGGCGTCTATTCGGCCGATCCCAAGAAGGATCCGGCCGCCAAGCGCTTCGACCGGCTGACGCACAAGCAGGCGATCGAGGGCGACTATAAGGTGATGGATGCGACCGCCTTCGCGCTTGCCCGCGAGACGTCGCTGCCTATCATCGTATTCTCGATCGCGGAGCCCGGTTCAATCGGCGCGATTCTGCGTGGCGTCGGCCGCGGGACGATCGTCGCTGGCTGACGGCCTAGCGGGCGTCCTCGGTGAGGATGCGGGGCGCGGCGCCAGGTTTTTGAAGGAGAAGCGTGATGACCACGGGTAATTTCGACCTCAACGAATTGAAGCGCCGTATGCAGGGCGCCGTCCAGTCGCTCAAGCACGAGCTCGGGGGCCTGCGCACCGGGCGCGCCTCCGCCTCGATGCTCGATCCGGTCCAGGTCGATGCCTATGGCAGTCACATGCCCCTCAACCAGCTCGCCACTGTCAGCGTGCCGGAGCCGCGCCTGATCTCGGTGCAGGTCTGGGACAAGAGCATGGTCAAGGCGGTAGAGAAGGCGATCGTCGATTCCAACCTCGGCCTGTCGCCCGCCACCGAGGGCCAGGTGCTGCGCCTGCGCATCCCCGAGCTCAACGAGGAGCGCCGCAAGGAGCTGGTCAAGGTCGCGCACAAATACGCCGAAGCGGCCAAAGTCGCCGCGCGCCATGTCCGTCGCGACGGTCTCGACGTGCTCAAGAAGCTCGAGAAGAATCACGAGATGTCGGAGGACGACCAGAAGCGTCACGCCGACGAGGTGCAGAAAGCGACCGATGGCACGATCACCGAGATCGACCAGCTGCTGGCGGCCAAGGAAAAAGAGATTCTGACGGTCTAGAGAAGCCTTCATGTCCAACGCCGCCGCGCCCGTCACGGAAGGACCGGAAAGGTCCGAGGCGCCCGCGCATGTCGCCATCATCATGGATGGCAACGGGCGCTGGGCGGCTGCGCGTGGCCTGCCGCGCGCCGAGGGCCACCGCCGCGGCGTCGAAGCGTTGCGCCGCGTCGTCCGCGCCTCGCATGAGCTAGGCATCCGCTACCTCACCATCTTCTCCTTCAGCTCCGAGAACTGGTCGCGTCCGGCAAGCGAGATCGGCGATCTCTTTGGCCTGTTGCGCCGCTTCATCCGCAACGACCTCGCGAGCCTGCACCGCGATGGCGTCAAGGTGCGCATCATCGGCGAGCGCGAGGGACTTGAAGGCGACATCTGCGCCCTTTTGAACGAGGCCGAGGAGCTGACGCGCAACAACACGCGTCTCACGCTCGTCGTCGCCTTCAACTACGGCTCACGGCAGGAGATCGCGAAAGCCGCGCAAAAGCTCGCGCGCGAAGCTGCCGAGGGCAGGCGCGATCCGGCCTCGATCGATGCCGAAACGCTCGGGCAATATCTCGACGCACCCGAGATTCCCGATCCCGATCTCATCATTCGCACCTCTGGCGAGCAGCGCCTGTCCAATTTCCTGATGTGGCAGGCCGCCTATAGCGAGCTGGTGTTCGTGCCGATCCATTGGCCGGATTTCGACAAGGCCGCGCTGGAAGGCGCGATTGCCGAATTTGCCAGGCGCGAGCGCCGTTTCGGCGGCCTGGTCGCGAAAACCGCCTCGTGACCGAAAACGACGCCGCGCCGGCGGGCTCAACGCCGGCTTCAAGCAACCTGATGATGCGTGTCCTCGCGGCCCTCGTGCTGGCGCCGCTGGCGATCGCGCTCGCCTATGCCGGCGGCTGGATCTGGGCGTTCCTGGTTACACTCACCTCGATCGGGTTGTTCGTGGAATGGCTGACGGTGGTCGGGGCAGGGCGGGTTGTCCTGACGGCGTGCGGGACGATCGTTCTCGCCATCATGGGGTTCTGTGTCGCCTTCGGGGCGCTCAAGGCTGCGGTCGTGATTGGCGTCGTCGGCGGCGTCGTGATCATGTTGCTGGCAAAAGACAAGTTCATCTGGGCGGGGACCGGCTTCGCCTATGCGGTGGCTGCGCTGCTCGCCTCGATCCTGGTGCGGCAGGATCCGGTCAACGGATTCGTCGCTCTGATGTTCGTGCTGCTGGTGGTGTGGGCGACCGACATCGGTGGCTATTTTGCGGGCCGGAGCATCGGCGGTCCAAAATTGTGGCCGCGCGTGAGCCCCAAAAAGACCTGGGCCGGCGCGCTCGGCGGCTTCGTCGCGAGCCTGGCGGTGGCAGGCGGTTTTGCCGCCTCCGGGTTCGGCAAGGCGGTTCCGCTGCTGGCCCTCGGCGCGATCTTGTCGGTGGTCTCGCAAGCCGGCGATCTCTTCGAATCCGCGGTCAAACGCCGGTTCGGCGTCAAGGATTCCAGTCACTTAATCCCCGGCCATGGGGGGCTGATGGACCGCCTGGACGGCTTCATCGCGGCCATTCTGGTGGCCTGGATTTTCGGCTACCTGCGCCATGGTGTGCATAGCGCGGGAAGCGGTCTTATGGTTTGGTGAAACAATGAGCCCAGTCCCTTTGCGTAACAACAAGCCCGCGGCCTCCGCGGTGCGCAGCGTCACCGTCCTCGGTGCCACCGGCTCGATTGGCGACAGCACGATGGATTTGCTTCGCGCTTCGCCCGAGCGCTATCGCGTCGAGGCGCTGACCGCCAATGGCAATGTCGGCGCGCTTGCAAAGCTTGCGAAAGAGTTTTCCGCGCGCTTCGTCGCCATCGCGGACACCTCAAAGCTTGCCGAGCTCAAGGACGCGCTCGCCGGCACCAAGACCGAATGCGGCGCCGGCGAGAGCGCGGTCATCGAGGCTGGCGCGCGGCCGGCCGACTGGGTGATGGCGGCGGTGAGCGGTGCGGCCGGACTGAAGCCCGCGCTCGCCGCGGTCGATCGCGGCGCCCATGTTGCGCTCGCCAACAAGGAATGCCTCGTCTGCGCCGGCGATTTCTTCATGCAGCGCGCCGCCAAGGCGGGTGCGTGCATTCTGCCCGCCGATTCCGAGCACAACGCGCTGTTCCAGGCGCTGAGCTCGGGCAATCGTGACGAACTCGTGCGCGTCATCATTACCGCCTCGGGCGGCCCGTTCCGCACCTGGAAGAGCACGGACATCGAGCAGGCGACGCTGGCCCAGGCGCTCAAGCATCCGAACTGGAGCATGGGCCAGAAGATCACGATCGATTCAGCCTCGATGATGAACAAGGGCCTCGAGGTGATCGAGGCGTCCTATCTGTTCGCCTTGAAGCCGGACGAGATCGACGTTCTGGTGCATCCGCAGTCGATCATCCACGGCATGGTCGAATTCTCCGACTGCTCGGTCGTTGCCCAGCTCGGCGCGCCCGACATGCGCACCCCGATCGCGCACTGCCTCGGCTGGCCCGAGCGCATCAAGGGACCGGCCGCCAAGCTCGACCTCGCCAAGATCGGGCAGTTGACGTTCGAGGCGCCGGACTTCGAACGCTTCCCGGGACTGCGGCTTGCTTACGATTCGTTAAGGACCGGACGCGGCGCGACTACGGTATATAATGCTGCGAACGAGGTCGCGGTGGCGGCCTTCACCGCCGGCAAGATCAGATTCGGCGCCATTGCGCGGCTGGTCGAAGCAACGCTCGAAGACTGGATCAAGGGTGGCAATCTGGCGCCCTTATCCTCGGCGGATGATGCCATCGCCGTTGACCATAGTGCGCGAAATAAAGCAGCCACCCTATTGCCTCAAATTGCCTTAAAGGCATCCTAGTAGGTTCGGAACCGGGGCCGCGAGGCCCCGGGTTAAGAGGAATCAATGACTGAGTTTTTCCTCCATAGCTTCAATACGTTGAGCCATGGGCTCATCGGTTACGCGATCCCCTTTTTGTTCGTCCTGACCATCGTCGTTTTCTTCCATGAGCTCGGCCATTTCCTGGTTGCGCGCTGGGCCGGCGTGAAAGTGTTGACCTTCTCGCTCGGCTTCGGCCCCGAGCTGGTCGGATTCAACGACCGCCATGGCACGCGCTGGAAAATCTCGGCGATCCCGCTCGGCGGCTATGTCAAATTTTTCGGCGACGACACCGAGGCTTCGACGCCGTCGGCCGAGACGCTGGCCGCGATGTCGGCGGAGGAACGCGCCGGCAGCTTCCACCATAAGAAGGTCGGCCCGAGGGCGGCGATCGTCGCGGCCGGACCGATCGCGAATTTCCTGCTCGCGATCGTGATCTTCACCTGTCTTTTCACCTTTTTCGGCAAGCCATCGACGACGGCGCGAGTCGACAAGATCGAGGCCGGCAGTGCGGCGGCTACGGCCGGCTTCCAGGTTGGCGACGTCGTGACCGCCATTGACGGAACCAAGATCGGAAGCTTCTCCGACATGCAGCGGATTGTCGGCACGCATGCCGGCGACAAGCTGACCTTCACCGTGAAGCGGGGCGATTCCCAGGTCGATCTGGCCGGGACGCCGGAACTGCGCGAGGTGAAGGATCCGTTCGGCAACGTACACCGGCTCGGCGTGCTCGGAATCACCCGGCAGACAGCCGCTGGTGACACCGTCACCGAGCGGGTCGATCCGGCCACCGCGCTGTGGCTGGGCGTGAAGGAAACCTGGTTCGTGATCGACCGGACGCTGGCCTATATCGGCGGGGTCTTTGCGGGCCGCGAGGCCGCCGATCAGGTCGGCGGTCCCCTGCGAATCGCCCAGATCTCCGGGCAGGTCGCGACGATCGGGCTCGCGGCGCTGGTGCATCTGGCCGCAGTGCTGTCGATCTCGATCGGGCTGTTGAACCTGTTTCCCGTTCCGCTGCTCGATGGCGGGCACCTTTTGTTCTATGCGGTGGAGGCGGTACGGGGCCGGCCTTTGTCGGAGCGCGCGCAGGAGATGGGGTTCCGAATCGGGCTCGGCTTGGTACTGATGTTGATGGTGTTTGCGACCTACAACGACATCCTCCATCTGGCGGCATCGTGAAGCGGGCTTTTTTGTGACGTTGCTCTTAGGCAACGTCCTGGACTGAAATTGAAATTACGGCGCGCTCGGCCGTTTGCGGCGTCGGTGAAATTAGCTACAAGCGGCATGAAACTTGGGGAATCTCCCAGACCGGCGTTGGGGTTGGGTCTGGCACTGGAATGATAAGGGCGTCGTTGCGCATGATTTTTGGTATGAAGGTCCGGGGGGGCCTGCTCGCCACCCTGATCATGTTCGGCGTGCCGGTGCTTGCCCCGGTCGGGGCCGCTCTTGTGTCTTCGCCTGCTGCGGCCCAGACCGTGGATTCGATTGCGGTAGAGGGGAACCGCCGTGTCGAGGTCGAGACCATCCGTTCCTATTTCAAGCCGGGCCCGGGTGGGCGGCTTGACCAGGCGGCCATCGACGACGGCCTCAAGGCGCTGATCGAGACCGGCCTGTTCCAGGACGTGAAGATCAACCGCGTCGGCGGCCGGATCGTGGTTTCGGTGGTTGAAAACGCCGTGATCGGCCGCGTCGCCTTCGAGGGCAACAAGAAGATCAAGGACGAGCAGCTCACCGCCGAAGTCCAGTCCAAGCCGCGCGGCACGTTCTCTCGCGCCGTGGTGCAGTCGGACACGCTGCGCATCGCCGAAATCTATCGCCGCTCCGGCCGCTATGACGTGCACGTCACGCCCGAGATCATCGAGCAGCCGAACAACCGCGTCGATCTGATCTTCACGATCGAGGAGGGCGCCAAGACGGGCGTCAAGTCGATCGACTTCGTCGGCAACGTGGCCTATTCGAGCTATCGCCTGAGGGACGTCATCAAGACTCGTGAGACGAATCTCCTGAGCTTCCTCGGCAGTGCCGACGTCTACGATCCGGACCGGGTCGAGGCCGACCGCGACC
Organism: Bradyrhizobium sp. UFLA05-153; assembly: GCF_054185185.1. NCBI lineage: Bacteria > Pseudomonadati > Pseudomonadota > Alphaproteobacteria > Hyphomicrobiales > Nitrobacteraceae > Bradyrhizobium > Bradyrhizobium sp. UFLA05-153. The sequence continues at coordinate 98,894 of NZ_JBBIAM010000004.1, read as the reverse complement.
TGATTCGCCGCTTCTACCTCAAGCACGGCTTCGCCGACGTGCAGGTGGTCGCCGCGATCACCGAATACGATCCGGAGAGGAAGGGATTCCTCGTCACCTTCAAGATCGAGGAAGGCCAGCAGTACCGCGTCGGCTCGGTCGACTTCCGCACGAGCATCGCCAACTTCGATCCCAACGTGCTGCGCACCTATTCGCGCGTCAATGTCGGCTCGCTCTACAACGTCGAGTCGGTCGAGAAGTCGGTCGAGGAAATGCAGATCGAGGCCTCGCGCCGCGGCTTTGCCTTCGCCGTGGTTCGGCCCGGTGGCGACCGCAATTTCGATGCGCATACCGTGTCGGTCGTGTTCAACATCGACGAAGGTCCGCGCACCTATATCGAGCGCATCAACATTCGCGGCAACAGCCGCACGCGCGACTACGTGATCCGGCGCGAGTTCGACCTCTCCGAGGGCGACGCCTATAACCGCGCGCTGGTCGATCGCGCCGAGCGCCGCCTGAAGAACCTCGACTTCTTCAAGACCGTCAAGATCACTACCGAGCCGGGCTCGTCCAGCGACCGCGTGGTCCTGATCGTCGATCTCGAGGAAAAGTCCACCGGCGACTTCTCAGTGTCGGGCGGCTACTCCACGACCGACGGCGCGCTGGCCGAAGTCTCGATCTCCGAGCGCAACCTGCTCGGCCGCGGGCTGTTCGCCAAGGCCTCCGTCACCTACGGCCAGTATGCGCGCGGCTATTCGCTGTCGTTCGTCGAACCGTACCTGCTCGACTACCGCGTCGCGCTCGGCCTCGACCTCTATCAGCGTACGCAACTGTCCAACAGCTTCATCTCCTACGGCACCAAGACGCTGGGCTTCAGCCCGCGGCTCGGCTTCAGCCTGCGCGAAGATCTGGCCTTGCAGCTGCGCTACTCGATCTACCGCCAGGAGATCACGCTGCCGTCCTACCTGACGGACTGTAACAACACGCTGGGCGACCCGAACTTCATGAGCCCGGCGTTTGCAAATGCGAATGGCATCAGTCTGGCAAGCACCACCAACAGCCTGGGTTGTTACGCCAACGGCGAAGCCTCGCTGCCGGTGCGCAAGGAGCTCGCTGGTGGCAAGACGCTGACCTCGGCGCTCGGCTACTCGCTGAGCTACAACACGCTCGACAACAACAAGAACCCGACCGACGGCCTCCTGGTCGACTTCAAGCAGGACTTCGCCGGCGTCGGCGGCGACGTCACCTATCTGAAGTCGGCTGTTGATGCGAAGTACTACCAGTCGCTGGTCTCCGACCTCGTCGGCCTGGTCCACTTGCAGGGCGGCATCCTGAACAAGATCGGCAACAACGACATCCGCATGCTCGATCACTTCCAAATGGGCCCGAACCTCGTCCGCGGCTTTGCGCCGAACGGCATCGGTCCGCGCGACCTCAATCCCTACGGCACTCAGGACGCGCTTGGCGGCACGAAGTACTGGGGCGCTTCGCTCGAATTGCAGATGCCGTTCTGGTTCCTGCCCAAGGAAGTGGGCCTGAAGGGCGCGGTCTATGCCGACGCCGGCGGTCTCTACGACTACCAGGGCCCGACGACCTGGGCGCTCACCGGCGAAACGACGACGACGAAGAACTCGAACTGTACGCCGTCGACCGTCAACCCGGCCACGCCTGGAACTTGTACCGGATTGGTGTATGACAATGGTAACGTCGTCCGCTCTTCGGTGGGTGTCGGTCTGATCTGGCAGTCTCCGTTCGGACCGCTGCGCTTCGACTACGCAGTGCCGCTCACCAAGGGCGCGTATGACCGCGTGCAGCAGTTCCGGTTCGGCGGCGGTACGTCGTTCTAAGCTGATCTCCGGCCGGACCTCGACGGGGTGGAATGGCGCAGCCGTCCTTCTTCAAGAAGCCGCCTGCGTCGGCGCTGGCTGATATCGCCACGCTGACGAAGGCGCAGCTGGTCGACCCGGCCCGGGCCGGCCACATCATCACGGGCCTGGCTTCGCTCGACGAAGCCGGCCCGATGCATCTGACGTTCTTCGACAACCTCAAATATGTCGACCAGCTCAAGGCGACCAAGGCCGGGGCGTGCCTCGTCAGCCCGCGCTTCGAGGCGCAGGTGCCGGCCCACGTCGCCGCGCTGCGCGTCGCGCAGCCGTTCCGCGCCTTCGTCAGGATCGCCCGGGAATGGCACGGCGACGCGCTGAGGCCGCAATCCTCGGTCGGCAATGACGGCATCGCGTCGTCGGCGATCATCGATCCGACCGCGCGTCTGGAGGACGGCGTCGTGGTCGATCCGCTGGCCGTCATCGGCCCCGATGTCGAGATCGGCAGCGGTACCGTGATCGGCGTCGGCGCAGTGATCGGCCCCGGCGTCAAGATCGGCCGGGACTGCGACGTCGGCGCCCGTACGGCCATCCAGTGCGCCTTGATCGGCAACAACGTGCTGATCCACCCCGGCTGCTCAATCGGCCAGGACGGCTACGGCTTCGTCTTTTTCGGTCCCGAGGGCCATCTCAAGGTCCCGCAGACTGGACGGGTGTTGATTCAGAACGACGTCGAGGTCGGCGCCGGCACCACCATCGATCGCGGGTCCTTGCGTGACACCGTGATCGGGGAGGGCACCAAAATCGACAACCAGGTCCAGATCGGCCACAATGTGACCATCGGCCGGAACTGCCTGCTGGCGGCCCAGATCGGCCTCGCCGGCAGCCTGACGATCGGCGACAACGTGGCGCTGGGAGCGAAGGTTGGCATCAACAATCACCTCAAGATCGGCGATGGGGCGCAGGTCACCGCGATGAGCGGCGTCAAGGACGACATCCCGGCAGGCGGACGCTGGGGCGGCTTTTTTGCCAAGCCGACCAAGCAGTGGTTCAAGGAGATCATCGCGGTGGAGCGTCTGGTGCGCGACAGCAAGGCCGATAAGGACGAGGGACAGGAGTGATGGAGGAAGCGCCGGTCAGGTTCGAACTCGTGGACATCAATGCGATTCTGCGCACGCTCCCGCACCGCTTCCCGATGCTGCTGATCGATCGGGTGATCAACATCCGCACCGATTACAGCGGTATCGGCATCAAGAACGTCACCTTCAACGAGCCGGCGTTCCAGGGGCATTTCCCCGAGCGGCCGGTCTATCCCGGCGTGATGATGATCGAGGCGATGGCGCAGACTGCCGGCGTGATCGGCATCACATCGGTCGATGGCACCGAGAAGCCGCGGGCGGTGTATTTCCTCACCATCGACAAGTGCAAATTCCGCAAGCCCGTGCTGCCCGGCGACACCATCGAATACCACATGCGTTCGATCGGTCGGCGCAAGGCGATGTGGTGGTTTCACGGCGACGCCAAGGTCAACGGTCAGGTCGTCGCCGAAGCCGACGTCGGCGCGATGCTGACGGACTGAGGCCAGCCGGCCCGCGGCGCTATTTCACTGGCTTTTGCGTCGGACAGTCATAGCGCTCGCCAGAGGCTGGTCGCCGGATCGTCCGGTTGAAGAATTGGCCCATCGACGGCGCGCCCATCAGAGCCGCAACGGTGTCGGCTGGTACGCTGCAATAACGATCATAGGTACCGTTGACGGCGACGATCAGATCGTTCTCCGAGACGTCGTAGCAAACGCGCTGGAGGACGGTGCTGCGGCTGATGTCGCGGCACGCGAACGCCGCGAGATCGACGCGGCCGCATCCTCTGATCTCGACCGTTTCAGATACGATCGGCGCAGCCATCAACTGCGAGAGCAGGATTGCTATGGTCCTGACCACGTTCTGTTCAAGCTCCGTGTGAAGTCGTTAACGAGCCGAGGAGGCTTGCTCCTTCCGAACTTGAAACAAGCCGAGATGATACGTCACTGGACAGATCACGCAAAGTCGCGCTAACCACCGGAAAACCGAACGACTTCAACGGATAGCCAGACCTTCTTAATGAGCAAGATTGATCCCACCGCGCGCGTGGAAGACGGCGCCGTGATCGGCGAGGGCACAGAGATCGGGCCCTACTGCATCATCGGCCCGAACGTCGTGATCGGCAGAAATTGCAAGCTGATCGGGCATGTGCACATCACGGCGCAGACCACCATCGGCGACGATTGCACCATCTATCCGTTCGCCTCGCTCGGCACGCCGCCGCAGTCGCTCAGCTATCGCGGCGAGCTGACGAAGCTCCGGATCGGCTCAGGCTGCACCATCCGCGAATCCGTGACCATGAATGCAGGCACCGTCGCCGGCGGCGGCATCACAGAGGTCGGCGACCGCGGCTATTTCATGAATTGCAGCCATGTCGGGCACGACTGCCACGTCGGCAACGACGCGATCTTCGCGACCTCGGCGACGCTCGGAGGTCACTGTGAACTCGGCGACTTCGTCTTCATCGGCGGGTTGTCTGCGGTGCACCAGTTCACGCGCATCGGTCCGCAGGTGATGGTCGGTGGCGTTTGTGGCGTGCGCGACGACATCATCCCCTTCGGGCTCGTCAACGGCCAGTATGCGGTGCTCGAAGGTCTCAATATCATCGGCATGAAGCGGCGCAAGTTCACCAAGCAGCGGCTCGCGAGCGTGCGCGCGTTCTATCAAAAGCTGTTCCATGGCCCCGGGATTTTCGCCGAGCGGCTCGCTTCGGTGCAGCCGCTTGCGGCCGAGGATCCCGCGATCGCCGAAATTCTCGATTTCATCGGCAAGGGCAAGCATCGCCCGCTCTGTCTTCCCGCGATGGGGCAGTAAGCACGGGGATGGCCGCGAGCATGACATCGGCGGCTCCAGAGATTTCGTCACCGGTCGGCGTCATCGCCGGCGGCGGCGCCATGCCGTTTGCGGTTGCGGAGTCGCTCGCCGCACGTGGCATCGCACCGGTGCTGTTTCCGCTCCGCGGCGCCTGCGATCCTGTCCAGGTGGAAAAATTCCGACATCGCTGGATCTCGGTGGGGCAGCTCGGCCGCGCCATGCGCCTGTTTCGTGAAGAGGGCTGCCGCGACCTGATCTTCATCGGCACCTTGATGCGGCCATCGCTGTCGGAAGTGCGCTTCGATCTCAAGACACTCCGGCTTCTCGGGCACGTCGTCCGCGCGTTTCGCGGGGGCGACGACCATCTGCTCTCCGGCGTCGGTCGCATGCTCGAGCAGGACGGCTTTCGCATGGTCGGGATCAAGGACGTCGCGCCTGATCTGTTGATGCCCGAGGGCTGCATCACCCGTGCCTTGCCGGCAGACAACGCCAGGAGTGATATCGAGCGCGGCCGCGCGGTGCTGGCTGCGCTGAGCCCGTTTGACATCGGCCAGGCCGTGGTCGTGATCGACGGCCATGTGGTCGCGGTCGAGGACATCGAGGGCACCGACGGGCTGCTCCAGCGTGTGGCGCGGCTGCGCAGCGAGGGCCGCATCCGCGCGGCGCGCGGGCGCGGCGTGCTGGTCAAGGCGCCGAAGCGCGGACAAGATCTGCGCTTCGATCTGCCGACGATCGGCCCGCGCACCGTTGAAGGTGTCGCCAGCGCTGGCCTTTCGGGCATCGCCGTGATCGCGGGCAACACCATCGCCGCCGAGCCGCAGGCGATGATCGAGCGCGCCGACGCCAATTACCTCTTCGTCATCGGCCTGCAATCGTGATGTCTGGGCGCGATCCAAAGCGAAGGATTTTTCTGATCGCCACGGAGGAGTCCGGCGACCGGCTGGGAGCTGCGCTGATGAAGGTGCTGCGCCAGCGGCTCGGCGATGGCGTGCAATTCGAGGGCGTCGGTGGCCGCACCATGGTGCGCGAGGGGCTGGTCTCACTCTTTCCGATCGAGGAGCTCTCGATCGTCGGCTTTGCTGCCGTCGTGCAGCAGCTGCCAAAAATCCTGCGCCTGATCCGCAAGACCGCAGATGCCGTGACGGAAGCTGCGCCCGACGCGCTCGTCATCATCGACAGTCCCGACTTCACCCATCGCGTCGCCCGCCGTGTCCGCGCACGCAATCCGGCGATCCCGATCGTCGACTACGTCTCGCCCTCGGTCTGGGCGTGGCGGCCGGGCAGGGCGCGGGCCATGCTGTCATATGTCGATCACGTGCTCGGCCTGATGCCGTTCGAGCCCGAGGAATACCGCAAGCTGCGGGGCCCGCCGTGCAGCTATGTCGGCCATCCCCTGATCGAACAATTGTCCTCGCTGCGACCGAATGCGGAGGAGCAGAAGCGCCGCGATGGCGAGCCGCCGGTGCTGCTGGTCTTGCCCGGCAGCCGGCGCAGCGAGATCAGGCATCATCTCGAGGTGTTCGGCGCGGCGCTCGGCCGATTGGAGGCTAGCGGCCAGCGCTTCGAATTGGTGCTGCCGACCATGTCGCATCTCGAACCAACGGTGCGCGAGGGCACCGCAAGCTGGCCGGTCAAGCCGCAAATCGTGGTGGGCGAAGCCGAGCGGCGAGCCGCGTTCCGGACCGCGCGCGCGGCGCTGGCGAAATCCGGCACGGTGACGCTGGAGCTTGCGCTGTCGGGCATTCCCATGGTGACGGCCTATCGCGTCGGCGCGATCGAGGCCTTCATCCTGCGCCGCGCCATCAGTGTCTCCTCCGTGATCCTCGCCAATCTCGTAATCGGCAAAGAGGTGATCCCCGAGTTTCTGCAGGAGGACTGCACGTCCGAGAAACTTGCGCAGGCACTGGCCGAGGTGTTGACGGACTCGCCGCTGCGCAAGCAGCAAGTCGAAGCCTTCGCCCAGCTCGACACGATCATGTCGACCGGAAATAAGTCGCCGAGCGTGCTGGCGGCGGACATCGTGCTGGCGACGATGCGGAAGGGGCGGGCGGGGAAGCTGGGCTAGCGGCGATCACAAACAAAAACGGCGCCATCCACGATGGCGCCGTTTCGTTTGGCCTTGGAGCCGACCTTACTTCCGCTGGTCGATCGGCACGTAGTCGCGCTTGGTGACGCCGGTGTAGAGCTGGCGCGGGCGGCCGATCTTCTGCTGCGGATCCTCGATCATTTCGCTCCACTGGCTGATCCAGCCGACGGTGCGCGCGACCGCGAACAGCACGGTGAACATCGAGACCGGGAAACCCATCGCCTTCAGCGTGATGCCCGAATAGAAGTCGACGTTCGGGTAGAGCTTGCGGTCGATGAAGTACTGGTCGCTGAGCGCGATCTTCTCGAGCTCCAGCGCGACCTTCAGCATCGGATCGTCGCCATGGCCCATCTCCTTGAGCACGGCGTGACACATCTTCTGCATGATCTTGGCGCGCGGATCGTAGTTCTTGTAGACGCGGTGGCCGAAGCCCATCAGGCGGACTTCGCTGTTCTTGTCCTTCACCTTGGCGATGAACTCGGGAATCTTGTCGACGGTGCCGATCTGGTAGAGCATGTTCAGCGCGGCTTCGTTGGCGCCGCCATGCGCCGGGCCCCACAGGCAGGCGATGCCGGCCGCGATGCAGGCGAACGGATTGGCGCCGGACGAGCCGGCGATGCGCACCGTCGAGGTCGAGGCGTTCTGCTCGTGGTCGGCGTGCAGGATGAAGATCTTCTCCAGCGCGTCAGCGAGCACCGGGCTGACCTTGTACTCCTCGCAGGGCACCGCGAAGCACATGTTGAGGAAGTTCTCGGCGAAGCCGAGCGAGTTCTTCGGATACACGAAGGGCTGGCCGACGGTGTACTTGTAGGCCATCGCCGCGAGCGTCGGGATCTTCGCGATCATGCGCATGGAGGCAATCATGCGCTGCTTCGGATCATTGATGTCGGTGGAGTCGTGATAGAAGGCGGCAAGCGCGCCGACCGCTGCCACCATGATCGCCATCGGATGGGCGTCGCGGCGGAAGCCCTGGAAGAAGCGGGCCATCTGCTCGTGCACCATTGTGTGGTGCGTGACGCGGTAGTCGAAATCCTTCTTCTGCGCCGCCGTCGGCAAATTCCCGTAAAGCAGGAGGTAGCAGGTCTCCAGGAAGTCGCCGTGCTCGGCGAGCTGTTCGATCGGATAGCCGCGGTATTCCAGCACGCCGGCGTCGCCGTCGATATAGGTGATCTTGGACTGGCAGCTCGCGGTCGAGGTAAAGCCCGGATCGTAGGTGAAGAGGCCGGATTGGCCATAGAGCTTGCCGATGTCGACGACGTCAGGCCCGACGCTGCCGCTCAGGATCGGGAGATCGTAGTTCTTGTTTCCGACCGTCAGCGTTGCTGTTTTTGTGGATTTTGCGTCCATCGTAAGTCCCCGATGAATTGTGAAACGGGCCGGACCTGATCGTCCCCCAAAAGATGGCGGGGCAAGCCGGATATTCCAGAAGGTACGGGTGAGATGGGTATATTATTGCTGTGTGCGCTGCAAGATGGGCACCGCACAGGACTTAGGTCGTAGATTGATCCTTCAGCCGGCCCAGGCTTTCCTGGCGCCCCAGGACGTCCAAAACCTCGAATATACCGGGTGAAGTGCTTCGTCCGGTCAGCGCTGCCCGCAGCGGCTGGGCGACCGCGCCGAGCTTGAGACTATTTTCCTCGGCATAGGCGCGCAGCGCGGCCTCCGCGGTGGCCGCGCTCCAGCTCTCGACATTCTCCAGCGCGGAATGAAGCCGGCCGATCAGGGCCCGGTTCTCCGGCGTCAGCAGGGCTGCGGCCTTGGGATCGAGCTCCAGCGGGCGGTCGGCGAAGATGAAATAGGCACCGTCGATCAGCTCGATCAGCGTCTTGGCGCGCTCCTTGAGGCTCGGCATGGCCTTCAGAAGCTGCGCGCGCGTGGCATCGTTCAGCTTGGCCTTGAGTTCGGCACGTCCCGGAACGTGGTCAAGCACGTCCTCGAACATCCTCACGAGCGATTGATCGTCCGCGTTACGGATGTAGTGGCCGTTGAGGTTCTCGAGCTTGGCAAAGTCGAAACGCGCGGCAGCGCGGCCGACGCTGGCGAGGTCGAACGCGGCGATCATCTCCTCGGTCGAGAAGATCTCCTGGTCGCCATGGCTCCAGCCGAGGCGGACGAGGTAATTGCGTAGCGCGGCCGGCAGATAGCCCATGGCGCGGTAGGCATCGACGCCGAGTGCGCCATGCCGCTTGGAGAGTTTTGAGCCGTCCGGGCCGTGGATCAGCGGGATGTGCGACATGCTCGGCAGCGCCCATCCCATCGCATCGTAGATCTGCTTCTGGCGCGCGGCGTTGATCAGATGATCGTCGCCGCGGATCACATGCGTGACGCCCATGTCGTGGTCGTCGACCACCACCGCGAGCATATAGGTCGGCGTGCCATCGCCGCGCAGCAAGACGAGGTCGTCGAGGTTCTCGTTCTGCCAAACCACGCGGCCCTGCACCTGGTCCTCGATCACGGTCTCGCCGGTCTGCGGCGCGCGCAGCCGGATCGTCGGCTTGACATTGCCGGGCGCGGTTGCCGGATCGCGATCGCGCCACATCCCGTCATAGAAGCGGGTGCGGCCCTCGGCGCGCGCCTTCTCGCGCATCGCGGCGAGCTCCTCGGCGGTGGCGTAGCAGTGATAGGCCTTGCCGTCGGCGAGCAGCTGCTCGGCCACCTCGCGGTGGCGGGCGGCGCGGCTGAACTGGTAGATGACGTCGCCATCCCAGGAAAGCTCCAGCCATTTCAGCCCGTCGAGGATGGCGCCGATCGCCGCCTCGGTGGAGCGCTCGCGGTCAGTGTCCTCGATCCGGAGCAGCATCTTGCCGCCATGCTTCTTCGCATAGAGCCAGTTGAACAGCGCCGTGCGGGCGCCCCCGATATGGAGGAAGCCGGTCGGCGAGGGGGCGAAGCGCGTGACGACGGAATCGGTCATGAGTGGAACGGCCTATGCATTGGAGGCGGTGGTGTATAGCAGGAACGGTGCATAACTAAAGCCTGCCAGCGGACCGCATCGGACCGGGCTGAGGGCTTGGCTCAGCCTTCCGAAACTGGCAGAAGGACCGCTGATTTCCCTACAGGATTTTCGGCATGACGACAGAACCGGTGGCGACTGAGGCGGGGCGCGATTTCATTCGTGACATCGTCCAGGCCGATCTCGATGCGGCGAAGTACAAGGAGATCGTGACCCGGTTCCCGCCGGAGCCGAACGGGTATCTGCATATCGGCCATGCCAAGTCGATTGCGCTCAATTTCGGCATCGCTGAGGAGTTTCGCGGCCGCTGCCACCTGCGCTTCGACGACACCAATCCGGTCAAGGAAGAGCAGGAATATATCGACTCCATCCAGGCCGACGTGCACTGGCTCGGGTTCGACTGGGGCAAGAACCTGTTCTACGCCTCGGACTATTTCGACCGCCTGTACGAATGGGCGGAGAAGCTGATCCGCGACGGGCTCGCTTATGCCGACGACCAGACCCAGGACGAGATCCGGCTTACCCGCGGCACGCTGACGGAGCCGGGCAAGAACTCGCCGTTCCGCGACCGCACGGTCGAGGAGAACCTCGACCTGTTCCGGCGCATGAAGGCCGGCGAATTCCCGAACGGCGCGCGCGTGCTGCGGGCCAAGATCGACATGGCCTCACCCAACATCAACCTGCGCGATCCCGTGCTCTATCGCATCCTGCATGCGCATCATCCGCGCACCGGCGACAAGTGGTGCATCTATCCGAGCTATGACTACGCGCATGGCCAGTCGGATGCGATCGAGGGCATCACGCATTCGATCTGCACGCTGGAGTTCGAGGACCACCGTCCGCTCTATGACTGGTTCATCGAGAAGCTGCCGGTGCCCTCGGAGCCGCATCAGTATGAATTCGCACGGCTGAACCTGACCTACACGGTGCTGTCGAAGCGCGTGCTGACCCAGCTCGTGCGCGACGGCCATGTCGCGGGCTGGGACGATCCGCGCATGCCGACCATGGCGGGCCTGCGCCGCCGTGGCGTGCCGCCGGCCGCACTTCGCGAGTTCGTCAAGCGCATCGGTGTGGCGAAAGCCAACAGCGTGGTCGATGTCGGCATGCTCGAATTCTGCATCCGTGAGGAATTGAACCGCACGTCGCAGCGGCGCATGGCGGTGTTGCGGCCGCTGAAGGTCGTGATCGAGAACTATCCGGAAGGGCAGGTCGAGGAGCTCGAGGCGATCAACCATCCCGACGATGCATCGGCCGGCACGCGCAAGATCGCGTTCTCTCGCGAGATCTATATCGAGCGCGACGACTTCATGGAAAACCCGCCGAAAAAGTTCTTCCGCCTGTCGCCGGGCAACGAGGTGCGGCTGCGCTACGCCTATTTCATCAAGTGCACCGGCGTGATCAAGAACGACGCCGGCGAGGTGGTCGAGCTCCGCTGCACCTATGATCCCCTGACCAAGGGCGGCAACGCGCCCGACGGCCGCAAGGTCAAGGCGACGATGCACTGGCTGCCGGCGGCGCAGTCGGTGTCGGCGGAGATCCGCCTCTACAACCAGCTGTTCTCGAACCCGAGCCCGAACGCTGCCAATTTTGCCGCCGATCTCAATCCGCAGTCGCTGGAGATCCTTCCCGACGCGCGGATCGAGGTGTCGGTTGCCGAGAGCAATGCGACCGAGCCGATGCAGTTCGAGCGGCAGGGCTACTTCGTGCGCGACAAGGATTCGACGCCGGGCAAGCCGGTGTTTTCGCGGACGATCGGATTGCGCGACACCTTTGCCAAGGAAGTCGCCAAGGGCTGAGAAAGGGCTGACAGGGGCTGAGCTGTCGCATGCAGGAGGAACCCGACGCCATCGTTTCCGCCATCATCGCGAAATGGTCTGCCGGCTTCGCAAGGTTGGATGCGGCGGCGCTGTCGTCGCTGTATTCGAGGAACGCGTTCTTCTATGGCTCCAATCCAACGCTCTATCGCGGCCGCGACGGCGTTGCGGCGTATTTCAAAGGTCTGCCACGCTGGCGAGCGCCGAGCGTTTCGTTTTCGGACGTAGCTTGCGCGCACGTCACGCCTGAGGTGGTCAACATGGCCGCCATCGCTTCGTTCGACCTCGGCGAGGAAGCCCCGCCGCTCTCGGTCAAGATCACCTGGGTCATCGTCCGCGAGGATGGCGACTGGAAGATTGCGTGCCATCACGTCTCCGCGAGGACGGCGCTCATCGCGCAGTAGCGCCTCTCGAAGCTGTTGGCCTTAACGCCTTACGATGGACCCCGAGCGGCCGACGAGGCGGGCGAGCTGCTTGAAGCGGCCGCCGACGCGGTCGGCGACGAGATCGCCGAGGCGGTGCTCGAACACCAGCATCAGCTTGCGGCCCGTGCTGCGGAAATGGGTGGCCGGCAGCACGCCGGGCCGGGCCGCCGAGATCAGATGTGCGACGCGGAACGCGGCGCCCAAGAGCCGGGCGCGCTCGAGATGCGCAGGCGTGAGCAGCTCCTGCATCGTCAGCGGCGGCTGGTTCTCTTCGCTCAAGCCCGCATAACGATAGAACACCGACAGGCCGACGAAGGCGCGGCCTTCATGGCTGACTGCGCCGAAATTGCCGTTGACCACGAGGCTCAGCGTCTGCTCGCCGCGGTGGTCGGGATGGACGCGCCAGCCGATGTCGGAGAGCAGACACGCGGTGTGGCGCAGCCTGCGGTCCTCCTCGGTCTCCCGCAGCTTCACCACGCGCACGAAGCGATCGGTCCATTCCATCAGCTCGCGGGCATGGCGCGCCGAGCGTGACATCAGCTGGTTCAGCTCTTCCGCGGCGCAGATCAATCCGTCCTTGGCGCGTTCGGCTTCCGACAGCTTCTCGTGCAACAGGCCTTCTCGCACGCCGAAGGTCGAGAACACGATCGTCTTCGGCCGTGCGACGCGGATGATGTGTTCGAGCACCAGTGCGGCATAGGCGAGGAGAGGCCGCCGCGCATCGGCGACCAGTTCGATGTCGGCCAGCATGTTGGACGCAGCCAGGCGCCGCAGGCGTCGCGCGAAATCCAGTGCGTCCGCCGCCGGTATCGAATAGCCGTGCATCACCTGGAGCGGATAGCCGCTCTGGATGATGTGGATGCGGGCGAGTGCGCGCCACGTGCCGCCGACGGCATAGAAGGTGCGTCCGCGCCCGGCCTTGAGCTGCTCCACCGCGTCGAGCTCCTCCTGCACGATGTGGTCGGCGCGCTTCAGCGATTTATGCGCGAGATCCTGCAGGGCGAGCCCGCCGAGGGGCAGCGTCACGCCGCTGCGCACGCTGTTGCGGTGGACCTCGACGAGCTCCAGCGAGCCGCCGCCGAGATCGCCGACGATGCCGTCGGGATGATGGATGCCGGAGACGACGCCAAGCGCGGAGAGCCGCGCCTCGCGCGGGCCCGACAGGATCTCGATCTTCACCGCGCAGATGCGCTCGGCCCTGGCGATGAAGTCGGGGCCATTCGAGGCGTCGCGGCACGCGGCGGTCGCGATCGCAAAGACGCGGCCGACCTGCATCACGCGACAGAGCGCACGAAATCGCTTCAGAGAGGTCAGTGCCTTGTCGACCGCGTCGGGCGCGAGCAGACCAGTGCTCTGCACCTCGCGGCCGAGACCGCAGAGCGTCTTCTCGTTGAAGATCGGAATGAGGCTCCGCGCCAGTTCCTCGTAGACGACGAGACGCACCGAGTTGGAGCCGATATCGATCACCGCGACGCTTGCGCCACGTTTGCGCGGCCGTGTCACGGCAACAATCCCCGATCAGGACTGATGACGTTCGTTCCGGCGCGTGAGACGCCGCGGCGAGGATTCCTTGAGCGACTTTCCACGGCCAGACAGACTCGGATTTGTCATGAAGTAGTTGTGCACGTTGAAGGGCTCCTCGCCCTTCGCGGCCTTCATACGCGTTGACGATCCGTCGGGCAACAATTGCCAGCTCTGCTCATTGTCCTTCAGGTTGGCGACCATGATCTGTTCGAGAACCTGCTGATGTACCGTCGGATTTTGCAGCGGGCACAATACCTCGACACGGCGGTCGAGATTGCGCGGCATCATGTCGGCTGACGAGATATACACAGCCGCTTTCGCGCTCGGCAGGCCCTGGCCCATGCCGAAACAGTAGATACGGCCGTGTTCGAGGAAGCGCCCGATGATCGATTTGACGCGGATGTTCTCCGACAGGCCGGGGATACCCGGCCGCAGGCAGCAGATGCCGCGCACCACGAGCTCGACCTGGACGCCGGCTTGAGATGCCTCGTAGAGCGCGTCGATGATGTCGGGGTCGACCAGGGCATTCATCTTCATCCAGACCGCGCCGGTCCGGCCGTGCCGCGCATGCGCGGTCTCGCCCTGGATGTGCTCGATGATGCGCTTGCGCAGCGTCAGCGGCGACACCGCCATCTTGTCGAGATCGCTCGGCGCGGCATAGCCGGTGATGAAGTTGAACACGCGCGCAGCGTCGCGGCCGATGGTCGGGTCCGACGTGAAGTAGGAGAGGTCGGTGTAGATGCGCGCGGTCACCGGATGGTAGTTGCCTGTGCCGGTGTGAACATAGGTGGTGAGGCTGCCGCCCTCGCGGCGCACGACCATCGAGAGTTTTGCGTGCGTCTTGAGTTCGAGGAAGCCGTAGACGACCTGCACGCCGGCGCGCTCGAGGTCGCGCGCCCAGCGGATATTGGCCTCCTCGTCGAAGCGCGCCTTGAGCTCGATCAGCGCGGTAACGGACTTGCCCGCCTCGGCGGCCTCGGCCAACGCACGCACGATCGGCGAGTTGTTGGAGGTGCGGTACAGCGTCTGCTTGATCGCGACGACGTCGGGGTCGCGCGTGGCCTGCTGGAGGAACTGCACGACGACGTCGAAGGATTCGTAGGGATGATGGACGATGAGGTCCTTCTGCCGGATCGCGGCGAAGATATCGCCGCCATGCTCGCGCACGCGCTCGGGATGACGCGGCACGTAAGGGGTGAATTCGAGGTCGGGGCGATCGAGGCGGGTGAGTTGCGACAGCTCGTTCATGGCGAGCACGCCGTCGACCAGGAACACTTCGTCTTCGGCCGCAGAGAGCGCGTGCTGCACGAAGCTGCGCAGTTGTTCAGGCGTCTTGGCGTCGACCTCGAGCCGGATCACCGATCCGCGGCGGCGTCGCTTCAGCGCGGTCTCGAACACGCGCACGAGGTCTTCGGCCTCTTCCTCGATCTCCATTTCGGAGTCGCGGATGATGCGGAAGGCGCCCTGGCCGTGGACGTTGTAGCCGGGGAACAGGCGGTTGATGAACAGGGCGGTCATCTGTTCCAGCGAGATCAATCGCACCACGCCCTCCGCGGGCAAGCGGACGAAGCGGTCGATCTTGCCGGGCATGCGGATCAGCGCGTTCATCTGCTTGCCGTCAGCGGCGCGCGTGAGCTGAAGCGCGATGGTGAAGCCCAGGCTCGGAATGAACGGGAAGGGGTGGGCGGGATCGATTGCGAGCGGAGTGAGCAAGGGAAAGACGTTGTGGAGGAAGTGGTCCTCAAGCCAGTTCTTCTCCGCCTTGGTGACGTCCTTGCCCTCGACCAGCACGATGCCGACGTCGGCGAGCGTACCGCGCAGATCGCGCCAGATCGCCTGCTGATCGCTTGCAAGTTGCGAGACGGTCCGGTTGATCAGCGCGAGCTGCTCGGACGGGGTCAGGCCGTCGGGGCTGCGCTCGGGAATGCCCTCGCGGACCTGCGCCTTGATGCCGGCGACGCGGACCATGAAGAACTCATCAAGGTTATTTGCCGAAATCGACAGGAATCGCACCCGCTCCAGCACCGGATGGTGGGGATTGACCGATTCCTCCAGGACCCGGCGGTTGAAATGCAGCCAGGAAAGCTCGCGATTGATGAATCGCTCGGGGCTCGTGGCGATCGCCGGGAGGCCTGTCGATTCCGGTTCTTTTTCTTTGATTTCAACAGCTTGCGCGGAGTCCATGAGAAGTCGATCCATCTTCTTTCGCCTTATCTTGCGACTTATGCGCAAAACCGGCGCAGAGCATGTGTTAGCGCGATGACGTTTCGATGACATTGATGTTCCGCCGTCCGGCGCCGTCAAGCGGCAGACCAAGGATCAGGCGTCGCGCAGCAATTCGACCGCCAGCGCCCGGGTCACGGGCCGGCCGAGCCGCAGGGCTTCGCTGTCGAGCAGCTCCACGGCCCGCCGCGCCGCGGCGGAGGAGCGCTCCAGGCGGGTCGCCAGATAGCCGACCACGCTCTCATCGACGTTCAATTGTCGGTCGGCGCAGAACTTGACGATCAGGCCGCGGAAGAGCTGGTCGTCCGGGGACAAAAGTGACACCACCGGCACGGCGCGCAGGCGCGAGCGGAGGTCGCGCAGCTCGATCTCCAGCGCCGCCGGTACCTCGCGGCCGGTGAGCAGGACGTAGGCCCCGTCCTCGCGCGCGAGGTTCAACAGATGGAAGAGCGCGCGCTCGTCGAGGTCCTTCGATTTCAGGTCCTCAACGACCAGTGCGCCCGTGGCGAGCGCCCCGGGCACGGCGGCCGCGGTCAATGCATTGGCCGTGGTGGAGCGCGCGCCGGCCTCTTCAGCCCAGATGGCGGCGAGGTGGCTCTTGCCTGAGCCTTCGGGCCCGGCCAGCCACATGACCCGGTTTGGCCATTCGGGCCAGCCGTTGATCAGGGCGAGACCGGCGGCGTTGGCGGGGCCTTCGAGAAAATTGTCCCGGCTCAGGCTTTCCGCATGCGGAAGCGAAAACGCCAGTTGTCGGGGATGAACGCGGCCTGCCACGCTTGCTTTGCTCCATGCCGGGCGAGCCGGCTTCGTTTGAAGAGATTCGACGTATCGAGCGGGAGTTGGCCTTTTGCGGGACCGCATCCCCCTCATTTGGCCTCGATCGTGCTCATGTGCCGCAGCCACTCGACGAGATAGAGCGACACGGAGGAGAGTGTGAAGACCGTGACGAGGCCCATCAGGATTATATCATAGGGGCCGGGCTTGAAGCCGAAGGCGAGGGAGGCCAGCACCAGCGCCGCATAGGCCACCTGGGCTGCAGTGTTGAGCTTCGACACCTTCGACGGCTTCATCTCGACCGGCTTGTCGAACAGCCAGGAGACGATCACGGCGGCGACGATCATGATGTCGCGCGAGACCACCAGAATCACGATCCAGCGCGGGATGTCGCCCCAGATGCCGAGCGCCAGATAGATCGAGACCAGCAGCGCCTTGTCGGCGAGCGGATCGAGCAGGGCTCCGAGCTCGCTCCTCATGTTGAAGCGCTTGGCCAGGAAGCCGTCGACAGCGTCGCTGATGCCGGCGATCAGGAAGACGGCGAACGCCACCTCCATCTGGCTCGACACAATCGCCCAGACGATGATCGGGACCAGCATGATGCGGCCCAGGGTAATGATGTTCGGAATACTCACGCGGCGCTTCCCGGCACCCGGTGTGACCTCGAATCCGGCCCTTTGGAGGCTGAACCGGTTGATATGTCTACATAGTATAGCCTCAGGCCCCTTGCGAGCCATTGCGCGGCCCTCGAATTCGACGTAACCAGCCGCAAATCCACTGGAAATCCGCATGACCGACCGCAAAAACGGCCTTACCTACGCCGATTCAGGCGTAGACATCGATGCGGGCAATCGCCTGGTCGACCTGATCAAGCCGATGGTGCGCGCCACCGCGCGTGCCGGCGCCGATGCCGAGATCGGCGGTTTCGGCGGCCTGTTCGACCTCAAGGCAGCCGGGTTCAAGGACCCGGTCCTGGTCGCTGCCACCGACGGTGTCGGCACCAAGGTCAAGATCGCCATCGAGACCGGCCTGCATGGCGGGATCGGCATCGACCTCGTTGCCATGAGCGTCAACGACCTCGTGGTGCAGGGCGCCGAGCCGCTGTTCTTTCTCGATTATTTCGCCTGCGGGAAGCTCGATCCCGAGGCTGCCGCGTCGATCGTCGCGGGCGTCGCCGAAGGCTGCCGCGAGTCCGGCTGCGCATTGATCGGCGGCGAAACCGCCGAGATGCCGGGCCTCTACAAGGACGGCGACTATGATCTCGCCGGGTTCGCGGTCGGCGCCGCCGAGCGCGGGACGCTGCTGCCACGAAAGGATATCGCCGCGGGCGATGCGGTGATCGGCCTGGCGTCCTCCGGGGTGCATTCCAACGGTTTCTCGCTGGTGCGCAAGATCGTCGAGCAGTCCGGCTTCGGCTTCGAGGCCCAGGCGCCGTTTGCGCCCGTCATGACGCTCGGGGGCGCGCTGCTCGCGCCGACCCGGCTCTACGTCAAATCCTGCCTGCGCGCGATCCGCGAGACCGGCGCGGTGAAGGGCCTTGCCCACATCACCGGCGGCGGCTTTACCGACAACATTCCGCGCGTGCTGCCAAAGCATCTCGGCGTCGGCATTGATCTCGCGAACCTGCCGGTGCTGCCGGTATTCAAATGGCTGGCGGCGCAAGGCGGCATCGCCGAACTCGAAATGCTGCGCACCTTCAACTGCGGCATCGGCATGATCGCGATCGTCGAGCCGGATGCCGCCGACAAGGTGGTGCAAGTCTTCACCGATGCCGGCGAGACGGTGGCGCAGCTCGGCACTGTGATCCCGGCCGATGGCGAGCATCGCGTCGTCTATAACGGCCACCTCGACCTGTCGCTGTAAAACTCATGAAGCGCCGCGTTGCCATCCTGATCTCCGGCCGAGGCTCCAACATGGCGGCGCTGATCAAGGCCGCCGCCGCGCCGGATTTTCCAGCGGAGATTTCGCTCGTCATCTCGAACAAGGCCGCCGCGCTGGGCCTGGAGAAGGCGAGGGCGAGCGGCGTGAAGACGCTGTTGATCGAGAGCAAGCCATTCGGCAAGGACCGCGCCGGCTTCGAGGCGGCGCTGCAGGCAGCCCTCGACCAGCATGGCATCGAGCTGATTTGTCTGGGCGGCTTCATGCGGCTGTTCACGGCCGAGTTCACGCAAAGCTGGTACGGGCGGATGCTCAACATCCATCCCTCGCTGCTGCCGTCGTTCCCCGGCCTCGACCCGCACGGCCAGGCCTTGCGCGCCGGCGTCAAACTGTCCGGCGCGACGGTGCACTTCGTGATCCCCGCGACCGATGCCGGCCCGATCGTGATGCAGGGCGCGGTTCCAGTCAGTGACAACGACACGCCGGATACGCTGTCCGAGCGCATCCTCGAAGTCGAGCACCGCATCTATCCCGAAGCACTGCGCCTGCTTGCAACCGGCAAGGTCCGGATCGACGGTGACGTCTGCAAGACCGTGGGGAGCGGGGGCTCGGAGAATTTCCTGATCTCGCCGGTGGTGGGCTGAAGCGCCATCCAGGCTTGAGCCACAAATGAAATCCCCCGGGCGGAGCCGGGGGGATTCATGCTTGTCTATGTCGATCGTTGGCAGAAAGTCAGTGAACTCTGAGGTTCTCCGCGGAAGTCTTGCCGCGGTTCTCCACGAGATCGTATTCAACCACCTGATTTTCATTAAGGGTCGTCAGCCCAGCGCGCTCGACCGCGGAGATGTGGACGAACACGTCCTTGTCGCCGCCGTTCGGCTTGATGAAGCCATAGCCCTTTGTCGGGTTGAACCATTTGACGGTGCCTTTTTGCATCGCCAGTCTCCTCCTTTAGACATAAAAAAGACGCGGCCACGTCTTTGCGCGTGCCACGCCACAAACGGGCTTCCGGAAGTCTGTTCGAGTCTTGAGTCTCAATGTCGCGAAACGCACAGTCGAGCGGCCAAATCCGATTGTGCCGGATATTGCAACATGAAAATCGCGCGCTAGCAAGCAGCGTGCAAAATTCAAGTCCCGATCCGAATCGCGGTGGCACAGTTTGCGACCTGTGGCAGCGGTACCACAGCGCGGGTAATCCCCCCGTTCAACGCCGCCCAAGCGATTGACCCTTCACGCCGGTTCAGCGCAAATCGTTCCAGGTGCCGCGATGCGTGTTGCATTTTTGCGTGTCGCCATTTGCTTTGGGAATTGTGTCGTTATGCGCTGCCTATCGCAGCCTTCAGGGACAAGGCGGACGCGCCGGCCGGGTGTTGTCCGGCGGGCCGCGAGCGTCATGGCGGTCGCCTTTGCGTTCTTCCTGATGATCATGGCTGCCCCGGCGCATGCGCAGTCGCCTACACCGACGCCGACCCCCACGGCGACCCCGACGCCCACCCCGACGCCTACACCGTCACCAACGCCGACCGCGATGAACTACGGCCAGTCGACGGGCAACACCACGCTCAACCTCGGCTCCAGTTTTCTGGAGCGGCTGGGCAACCAGGCCTCGAACGGCTTCGACCGGACCTCCCGCACCAACCCCGGCGGCGGCGGCGCCGCGCAGGCGGCGGAAGGGCCGCGCTACCGGACCTGGTTCGAGGGCTATGGTATTTCGATGCGGACCGACGCGCAGGGCGACTTCGTCGGCGACAAGCGCAAGACCGTTGGCGGGGTCGCCGGTTTCGGCGCGCGGCTCGCGCCGGGGGTCAATCTCGGCTTCTCCGTCGACCAGAGCCACACCGACATCGATGTGCCCCTGGCGCTGCAATCGGCATCGCTGGATCTGACCCAGCTCGGCATCAACGGCTCGGTCGACAAGGGGCCCTGGACCTGGGCCTTTGCGCTCGTGCATGGCTTCGGCAATGTCCATTCCAGCCGGGAAAGCGGCTTCGGTTTGGCGACCGCGGGCTATCGCGCCACCATCGACGGCGCGCTGACCGAGATCAGCTACTACTGGACCCAGGACCAGACCCGCTTCGTCCCCAAAGGTGCGCTGGAATATGTTCGCGCCACCAGCGCCTCGTTCCAGGAGACGGGCAGCCTCTTTCCCCTGACCGTCGGCTCGTCCGCACTCGCACGCGCGCGCGTGATGCTCGGCGCCGAGGTTGGGCGCTACTTCATCTTCGACCAGAAGATTCTGGATCTGTCCGCCTACGGCAAGTTCGTCGACAATTTCTATCAGGACCTGGGATCGATCCAGGTCAGCCTGGGCAGGCAGAGCCTCGTGGTGCCCGGCATCGGCGAGAGCCGCTACGGCCTCGACGCTGGCGCGTCGGCCTCGCTCAGCCTGACCAACACCGCGCGACTCTACGTCAATTATGACGGCAAGTTCCGCAACGAGTTCACCTCGCAACAGGGCACGGTCGGCTTCGAATACAGATGGTAGCCGCTGCCGATCACCTCGGCGTCGTCGCGACATAGCCCGTCAGGCCAAAGCTCTCTCGAGCCGACGCCATCATCGGCACCAGCGCGTTCGGGTGGATGAACTCATCGCGGAAGCAGGGATAGGCACGCGGATCGAAGATCTTCTTCAGCCACTCAACCACGATCTTGTGCCGCTCGGAGGCGCGGAATTCCTTGTGATAGGTGAGCCAGAGATCGGCGTGGTGACTGACGCCGAGATCGACTGCGACGAGCGGCGCGCCGAGTGCGATCGACACCGTCGGCAGAAAGCCGATGCCGGCCCCGCGTTCCACCGCATAGAGCACGCCGACCGATGAATTGGTCTTGATCCCGACGATGCCCTCGAGCGACTTGAGCCCCAGGATGCGGGCATAGGCGGTGTCGTCGACTTGCGGTGCGCTCTGCTTGATGATCCGGTGGTTCTGCAACTCGGCAAGCGTGCGGGGCACGCCGTGCAGGCTCTCGTACTCCTTCGAGACGAAGGGATAGATATGCAGCCGGCCAAGCTTGGCCACGATCAGATCCGGATTGGTCGGCGGCTCCAGCTGGATCGCGATATCGGATTCCAGGCGCGCAACATCGGCCTGCTCCATCGCGCAGCGCAGGTCGACGGTGATCTTGCGATAGGTCTTTTGGAAGTCGATCAGCCGCGGCAGGATCCAGAAATTGCCGGGCCCTTCAGTGACTGCGACGCGCACGGTGCCCGTCGCATCGCTCGAACTGCGCGAGGCGCGGCGAAACACATTGAAAGCGTGACGCTCCATCAACGTAACGTCGGAGATCATCGCCGTGCCTTCGTCGCTCAGCGTCAATCCACTCTGGTCGCGCAGAAACAGCTTGCAGCCGATGCTCTCTTCGAGCCGGTCGATCCGGCGCATCAGCGTCGTCGAGGTGAGGCCGAGCTCCTCGGCGGCGTTGCGGAAACTTTTATATTTTGCGCAAGCTAAAAACAGCTTCAAATCGTCCCAGGATGCATCGAGGGACTCGTCGCTGCGGTGCTGCGTCATCGCAGCACCCCGGTGCAATAGTTGCTGCATACACTTGTTCCTTACCCGGTAAGCTCCTCATCCTAACGGGATGGGGCGAAACGATAGAGGGGCAAGATGGCTATGGAAAGGGGCTCGTTTGCCGCAAGGCATGAATTTGACGCGCTGCCGCTCAGTCCAGACATCGATGTCCATTGTGCGCAATTTTCCGAAATTGCCGCGCTTGCCGACATGGCGCACCGGTTAGTCCCCGGCGTGCGGATCGGCGAGCAGGAACTTGCGCGCTATTTCACCTTCGATTCCCAATGCCTTCTGACCTTCACCCGTAACGGTGCGCTGGTCGGTGGCATGGCCTTCCTGTTTCTCAATGAGCGCGGCCATGACGCGTTGCTGCTCGACGAGATCTGTCTGACCGAGCCCGACATCCGGCATCTCGCATCCGGCAACGAGGAGGTCTCGGCCACCTACATCTGGGCCATCGCAGCCACCGGCCGCGGCATCGCTGGACTCGGCAAGGCGGCCGCGCATCTGAGGCAGCCGCGGTTACGAAGCGCCGATTGTTTCGCGCAGCCATCGACGGCGGCCGGACGCGACATCATGAAAGCGACGGGTTTCGAGCCTATCGCGAGCTTCCAGCCTGACCTCTGGTGCTACGAGCGGCCATGGAATCGACTGCCTATGCGCAGGCCGGGGGCTAAGATCGAAGCAGGGAGTTTTGCAGATGCACGGCACTAGAATTCCTTTAGCCAAACCCGACTCGCGTGCCATCACGATCCGCATCGCGCGCGATCCCAGCGACCTCATGCTGGTCACGGCCATCCGCTCGGCGGTCTATCTCGCCGAGCAGGACTGTCCTTTCGAGGAAGAGTTCGACGGCAACGATTTGGTCGCCGCGCATTTCATCGGCTTCATCGGCAATGAGCCCGCCGGCTGCCTGCGGGTTCGCTTCTTCGGCGAGTTCGCCAAGGTCGAGCGGCTCGCGGTGCGGCACCAGTACCGGCGCTCGCGCGTGTCGTTCAAGCTCGTGCAGGCGAGCGTCGAATATGTGAAGCGCAAGGGCTTCCGCAAGATTTATGGGCAGGCGCAGGACCGGCTGGTCGACTTCTGGGCCCATTTCGGCGCCAAGCCGCTCGGCCACAATCGCAAGATCACCTTCTCGGATTTTTCCTATACCGAGATGGTGCTCGAGATCGAGCCGGGGCCGGACGCGATCACGCTGGACAGTGATCCTTACGTGATCATCCGCCCCGAGGGCGATTGGGATCGGCCGGGGGTGCTCGATGCCTCAGCTGGACGGGCGGTGACATCGCCGCTGCGTAACCTCTCGATGGCCCGCTGAAATTGGTGCAGCTACGAACAAGAAGATGCCGGACTTCATTCACGACGATCCGCCGATCCTGGTTTGCGCCGATCTGCAGGTCGAATATCTGACCCCCGGGCGTCGCCATGTCATTCTCGACGGCGACGCCACGACCTCGCGCTGCCTGGAGTTGTTGACGCTGTGGCGCGACAATCTCTGGCCGGTGATGCACCTCAAGCGCATTGCGCAGGCCGCCTGGTTCAATCCGGCATCCAAGCTGACCGATTGGATTGTCGAGCTGAAGCCGCGACCGGGCGAGATCACGTTCGAGCATCCGCTGCCGTCGGCCTACAGTTCCGCGCGGTTTGCCGACTACAGCGCGAACATCCGGAACATCCGCTGCGTACTGCTCGGTTTCTCGCTCGACGAGACGATTTTGGCGACAGTGGTCGACGGTTTTCACAGGAGCCATCGCTACCAGGTTGTCACCGACGCCGTCGCCTGCCGCCATCCGGGCCATGGCGATGCAGCCGACTACAAGCAGTCGGTGGTGAACGTGATCAGCAATTTTGCTACACTTCGTCCCAGCGCCGAGCTCATCAGGACCAGCGGCGCCATCGCGGTGTAGACGGGCGCGGTCCGCGACGAGGGTGATTGACGACATTGTCCCGGGGGCAAGAGCTGGAAAGTCTCGTAGGCGATCTGTCGCTCGCCCTTGAAACGGCGCGCCGGCTGGGCCTGTCGACGACTGTCTATCTGCTCTCGATGGCGCTCGTCGAGGTGCGCGAGGCGGCCGAGGCTGCCTCGGATGGCGGCGACGATGACGGAGCCGCCTGAACCCACGCTTTATCCGTTTCCTGCAACGCTGCTGTGCTGCCGACGAATTGACGTTGCAAGTTGAGCCGCGCCGCAATAGCCAAGTGACGATGTCGTCGACAGACGAGCTCCGTTTCGGCGCGCGCCGAAGGCTGAAGGAATGATGTGATGACCATGCTGCCCAATTCGCAAGAAGCCCGGGATGTCGCCTACCAGCTCCATCCCTATACCAACGCGCGCACCCATCAGCAGAATGGCCCGCTGGTGATCGAGCGCGGCGAGGGGCCCTATGTCTTCGACGCCGCGGGCAAGCGCTATTTCGAGGCGATGGCCGGCCTGTGGAGCGTCGGGCTCGGCTTCAACGAGAAGCGGCTGGTCGAGGCCGCGTACCGGCAGATGCAGGCCTTGCCGTTCTATCATACGTTCTCCGCGAAATCGCACGGGCCCTCGATCGATCTCGCCGAGAAGCTCGTCGCGCTCGCGCCGGTGCCGATGAGCAAGGTGTTCTTCACCAACTCCGGCTCGGAGGCGAATGACACGGTGCTGAAGCTGATCGCCTATCGTTCGAACGCCCTCGGACAGCCGCAGCGCAAGAAGGTGATCAGCCGCATGCGCGCCTACCACGGCGTCACGATCGCCTCCGCAAGCCTCACGGGCCTGCCGAACAATCACCGTTCCTTCGATCTTCCGTTGCCGAACATCCTGCACACGGGCTCGCCGCATTTCTACAAGGACGGCCAGGCCGGCGAGAGCGAGGAAGCCTTTGCGACGCGGCGCGCCGAGGAGCTGGAAGCGCTGATCGTGAAGGAAGGTCCGGACACCATCGCGGCCTTCTTCGGCGAGCCGGTGATGGGGGCAGGCGGCGTGATCGTTCCGCCCGCGACCTATTGGGACAAGGTCCAGCAAGTCCTGAAGAAGTATGACATCCTGCTCGTCGCCGACGAGGTCATTTGCGGCTTCGGCCGCACCGGCAAGATGTTCGGTTGCGACACATACAACATCAAGCCCGACGCGATCGTCGTCTCCAAGCAGATCACCTCGAGTTATTTCCCGTTCTCGGCGGTCCTGATGAATGACCGGATGTTCGAGCCGATTGCGGACGAGAGCAACAAGATCGGCGTTCTCGGCCACGGTTTCACGGCAGGCGGTCACCCGGTCGGCGCGGCAGTCGCGCTGGAAAACCTCAAGATCATCGAGGAGCGCGGCCTGGTTGCGCATGCTGCGGAGACGGGAGCCCATCTGCAGGCGCGGCTGCGCGAGCTTTCGAGCCATCCGCTCGTCGGTGAGGTCCGAGGCGTCGGGATGATCGCCGCGATCGAACTCGTGCTCGACAAGCAGCGCAAGACGGCCGCGGCGACGCCGGGCGCAGTCGGCGGCATCGCGGCGCGCATGCTCCAGGAGCGCGGCGTCATCTCGCGCAACATGCTCGAGGCCATCGCCATCTGCCCGCCGCTGATCGTCACCAAGAGCCAGATCGACGAGCTCGTGGGCACCATCGCGGGCGTGCTGGACGACATGAAGACGGAGGCTGCAAAGCTGACGCCGGCCTAGGGGAAGAGCGTCATCGTGAGCGAAGCGCGTTGGTCACGCCTTCGGTGTCGTCCTGGCGAAAGCCAGGACCTCAGACTTGGCAGATTGCCTGTTGCTGCTCCGCCGGCGGTCGGACATCCGCCGCGTGACGCTCCAGTTCTCGAGGTAGCCGATTGAGCACACTTTCCCAGTCCCCGGGGCGATGTTGACGAAACAAGCGAGTAGTCGGGTACCACGGACTATCTTCCCGCTCATAGAACCACCGCCAGTCCAGAATATGCGGCAGCAGAATCCAGGTTGGCTTGCCAAGTGCGCCTGCCAGATGTGCGACCGCTGTATCCACGGTGATTACGAGATCCATTACGCTCGCAGCAGCCACCGTCTCCGCGAAGTTCGTCAGGAGAGGCTCCAAATCAACAACCCTGTCCTTCAGCTGTTCGAGTACCGGACGGTCGCTCGTGCGGACCTCCTTTTGCAGGCTGAAGAGTTGGACGCCGGGAATCAGAAGGTTTGGTAGAAGAGCTTCGGCCGGCAGAGACCGCTTCCGGTCATGCAGATGGCCGGGGTTTCCTGCCCAAACGACCCCGACCTTGAGGCCTGAGTATTTGGCAAGCCTCCGTTGCCAAGCAGAAATTCTTGCCGGCGCAGCCTTGAGATACGGTCGTTCTGCCGGGATCGTCTCGATGCTGGTACCGAGCTCATAGGCGAGGCTCATTAGCGGCACGTGCAGGTCAAACGGTGGCGCTGGCTCGTCGCGCGAGATCACGGTCACGTCGAGACTGTCTCGTAACAACTCAACCAATTGGGGCTGAACCTGCAGAACGACCGGGCCTCCTGTTGCGGCTGCTGCAGATACGAAGCGAGCAAAGTGCAGGGTGTCGCCAAGTCCTTGCTCGGCATGAATCAACAGGGTCCGGCCGTTGCGACATTCTCCCCTCCAGCGAGGGACATCGAATGCGCCAGGCCTGAACCGCGGAGCTGGGTGAGAATGCCTCCACTCGAACTCTCGAAAGCCCGCTTTGAGATCACCAGCCAAGAGGAGAAGCATCGCGTGATTGTAGTGAAGCATCGGGTCGCCGGGCCTAAGCTCAATTGCGCGACGGGACGTCGCTATCGCCGCCTGGCTCAAGCCTAGATTGCTCAACGCCACGCCCAAATTCGTCGAGACTTCGGGCGAATTCGGATCGATGCTGATCGCTTTTCTGTAGATCTCGACTGCGCCTTCGAAATCGTCTCTCTTGCTGTGAACGATCCCGAGGTTGAGATACGCGCCGACGTTTTGCGGGGAGAGTTCAATTGCCTTTTGGCACGCTGCGCTCGCCTCATCCAGCCGTCCCTGCCGGGTCAACGCGGCCGCCAGGCTGGCTTGGACATCGGATCGGCCAGGCGCCGCCAAGGCGGCAAGTTGGTACATGGAGACCGCTTGATCTGTCCGCTCAAGCCTGAGCAACAGGCTGGCCATAATCAGATAGGCTTCGAGATCATCGGGCTGAATCTCTACCGCATGGCGGCATACCGATAGCGCTTCAGCAAGCTCTCCGACCTGTTCGAGCGCCAATGCGAGATTGCGATGTCCCGGACCAAATTGAGGAGCAAGGGTGATCAGTTCGCGATAGGCCTCGATCGCTTTGGCCAACTCGCCCTGATCCATCATGTGATTGCCACGGTTCAGAAGGGCGACCATCGCTTCTGCGCGCGCGGCCTCTCCAGTTTGCCCTTTCATACCTGCCCTTTCCGGTTGGACGGTTTGTTCCGCACCGTGTGTTAAACGGGCGCAAGCCGCGTTTCGGGCAAACGATTATGCTTCGGCGAGCAAATTTGGCTCTGGGGCAGGTGGAGGTCACGGCCGTGGGTAGTGGGTCGCATACCGCCAGTCGCATATCCGCGGCCTGCGGTACCCACCCGAAGTGGGAGCCGTATGTCTCAATCGGGCACGTACGGATCTGTGGGGAGGGCGTCCAGCAAAGGGCGTCCCTGCCGCTACCTGGCTTTCGCCACGACGACTTTGCGAGAGTCGCCGGCTCCTACGCCCGGGTGACGCCGACCACGCGGCCCTTGTCGATCGCGAGCGCGAGCTGGCCGTGCTTCAGCTTCAGCGCGGCGTCGCCGAACAGCTCGCGGCGCCAACCGCGCAGCGCGGGCACGTCGGCCTCGTCGTCGGCGGCGATCTCTTCGAGATCGTCGACGGTCGCGATGACCTTGCTCGCCACCGCATGGCGCTCCGCGGTCATCCGCAGCAACACCTTCAGCAGCTCGACGATCGCCGCGCCGTTGGAATTGTTGCGCGGCTTCTCCAGTTTCGGCAGCTTCGAGAGGTCGCGCGCCAGCCCGCGCTCGACCGCGGCGATGATGTCCGCGCCCCACCTGGATTTTTCAAACCCCTTCGGCACCGAGCGTAGATGAGCAAGCTTCTCCACCGTGGTCGGGGCGTGGGTCGCGATGTCGCTGATCGCATCGTCGCGCAGCACGCGGCCACGCGGCACGTCGCGGCTTTGCGCCTCCTGCTCGCGCCAGGCCGCGACCTCCATCAGCACCGCCAGATCCTTCGGCTTGCGCACCCGCGTCTTGAGCCGCTCCCAGGCGCGCTCGGGGTGGAAGTCGTAGGTGCGGGGCGAGGTCAGGATCTCCATCTCGATGGAGACCCATTCGTTGCGGCGGCGCTTCTTCAGGTCGGCGTCGAGCGCGGCGAACACCTCGCGCAGGTGCGTGACGTCAGACACCGCGTAGTGCATCTGCTCCTTCGTCAGCGGCCGGCGCGACCAGTCGGTGAAGCGATGGGTCTTGTCCGGCCGGTGGCCGGTGACCTTCTCGACGAGCTGGTCATAAGCGATGCTGTCGCCATAGCCGAGCACCATGGCCGCGACCTGGGTGTCGAACACCGGATGCGGGATGATGTTGGCCTGGTGCCAGATGATCTCGATGTCCTGGCGGGCGGCGTGGAAGACCTTCAGGACCTTCTCATTGCCCATCAGCTCGAAGAAGGGTTTGAGGTCGATGCCCTCGGCGAGGGCATCGATGACCACGGCCTCCTTCGGGCTCGCCATCTGCACCACGCACAGGAGCGGGTAGTAGGTGGTCTCGCGCAGGAACTCGGTATCGACGGTAATGACGGGGTGCTCGGCCAGACGGCTGCAGGCAGCGGCAAGGTCAGCGGTGGTGGTAATCAGATCCATGAACGGCCCATGACACGTACATCAGCCGTTCTGCCGAAAGTGCTGTGATGTCAAGGGGGTTGGAACGAATTCGAAGGTTGATTTCGACCGGAATCGCCCCTCCCGGCCGCGGACGGGCCAATCCGTTAGGTCGCGGACGCGGAAATCCTACTCGTACCGGATCCGCCGCGACGGCTTCCGCCCGCAGGGCAGCGCCATCACGACCACGCACATGGCGAGCATCGCCAGTCCCAGGAACTCGAAAACCAACAGATCCACGGCCAATTCTCCCGAAAAGATCGCTAGACTTGTCGGGGCCGAATTGACGGTCTGTTAATTGTCGTGGTTACCGGC
This sequence comes from Bradyrhizobium sp. UFLA05-153, assembly GCF_054185185.1. Taxonomy (NCBI): domain Bacteria; kingdom Pseudomonadati; phylum Pseudomonadota; class Alphaproteobacteria; order Hyphomicrobiales; family Nitrobacteraceae; genus Bradyrhizobium; species Bradyrhizobium sp. UFLA05-153. Next base: position 69,884 of record NZ_JBBIAM010000004.1, on the reverse strand, counting down.
GGACGCGTGGGCGGGATGGTGGACGGTGGGTTAACGCAGGGGCCGCACAGCCTGACTCGCCACCGAAAAAGCCCCGGACGATGCCGGGGCTTTGATGTTCGAGATGCAGATCGGATCAGTACTTGGCGACCACCGCGCCATCCGAGTTGAAGCGGTAGACCAGCGAGGTGCTGATGGTCTGGATCCAGGGCTTGAAGGTAAGCGCGCTGCCGCCCGGTCGGCCAAGTACATCGGTGGTGGGCAAGCTGATGCGATCGTAGAATGCCGAGCGATACTCGGTCTTCATGAACCAGGCGGGGGCAGCGATACCGAAAAGGTTGAGACTGTTCTCCACGCCGCCTCCGACGAACCAGCCGTCACGATGAAACGAAGGCGTGGTGTGGTAGGGCGTGCCGTCGTCGAAAGCGGATAGATTGGTCCCGGACCATTGCGAGCCCGAGTAACCCGCGTTGACGTAGGACAGAGCGTTCGGCGCGACCAGATAACCCAGACGAGCGCCCGCTGCGTAGCTGGTGCGCAGCTTTTCGCGACCTTCCGCGAAAACGATGGTTTCGCTCAACGAACCCCGGATATCGCCGAACTGACCATCGCCAAAGATACCGGCCACCCAGTTGGAGCTGAACTGCCAATCATAGCCGGCGCCGACCGTGCCAAACCAACCGCTGCCGCCCAGTCGCTGGTCGCGCGCGAGCACGGTTCCGGCCGGTCCAAGGCCGCCGGTTGTGGTGGCGACGATGTTGCTGTCGGCATTCCACAGGCCGCCGCCAGCGCCGCCGAAGCCATAGAAGCCGGTCCAGCTCGGCGCGACAACGGCCGCCGGCGCTTTCACATAGGGCAGGGCTGCGAGGTCGGTTGCCGCAACGATCGGGCCGCCGGAGTTGAAGCGGTAGACCAGCGATGTGCTGATGGTCTGCACCCACGGCTTGAAGGTGACGGCGGTGCCCGTCAGCAGGCCGTTATCGGTCCTGGTCTCAGGCAAAGCGATGCGGTTGTAGTAGGCCGAGCGGTACTCGGTCCTCATGAACCAGCCGGGGGCGTTGATGCCGAAGATATTGAGGTTGTTCTCGACGCCACCACCGACAAACCAGCCGTCACGCCGAAACGACGAGGTCGCCATAGTGACAGCAGGTACGGGCACTGCGTACAACGTGCTCAGGGTGGCTCCCGACCAATCCGAGCCGGAGTAGCCCCCATTGACATAGGACAGCACATTCGGGGCAACCAGATAACCAAGGCGCGCGCCGGCCGCGTAGCTGGTGCGCAATTTTTCACGGCCCTCCAGGGCGAAGTAAGCATCGGACAGCGAACCGCGGATCTCGCCGAATTGGCCGTCGGCAAAGATGCCGGCCACCCAGTTGCTGGATTGCCAATCGTAACCGGCACCGACAGTACCAAACCAACCGCTTCCGCCGAGGCGCTGATCACGCGTGAGCGTGGTCCCAGCCGGAAATCCGCCAAATCCAGCTCCTACCGCCACCTCATTGCTATCGGCGGCCCACAGACCACCACCGCCACCGCCGAACACGTAGAAACCGGTCCAGCCCGGTCCGGCGACGGGCGCCGGCGCTTTCACATAGGGCCTGGCCGCGAGGTCGGCCGCCGAGGCTGCCCCGGTCATTGCCGTGACCGCGCCCAGAGCGAGCACAAGCTTCCTCATTTCAATCCCCAATCCCAATCTGTCGGGCACGACCCGATTCAGATGCCCCATCGTATGGTCTTGCCGAAGCGCGCGCAGGATGAAAAGTCCAAACGACGGGCTGTCGCGAAATCGGAAAAAACGGGAAGCGAAACAGGAAATCGCGGGAAGGATGCCTGCAACGAAAGAGCCCCGGCTGAGCCGGGGCTTTCGCGATCAGGCGCCGCAGCACGATGAGATCAGCCGCCGAACTTGTAGTTCACGCCCACGCGGACGATGTTCGATTTGAGATCGACCGAATGGGTGTACACGCTGGAGGGGGACGGGCCATAGCCCGCGCCCGTGAGGTTCGTGCTGGTCGTCGTGGCGCGGCCGAGATCGACGTAAAGATATTCCGCCTTCAGCGACCAGCCATTGCCGACCGCATACTCACCACCGACGCCGGCGGTCCAGCCGACGCGGGTATCACGGATCGTCCCTGATTCGGTTGCAGGATCGTACGTGTCGGTGAAGTTGAAATTGGCTTTCACGTCAGCGATTGCCGCGCCGCCGGTGGCGTAGAGCAGCCAGTTCGGCGTGGCGAGGAAGCCGATGCGGCCGCGGATGGTGGCGAGCCAGTCGGCCGACACCGAGGAATTCACCGTGAAGGTGTCCGGCGCACAGCAGGGATACGTCCCCGTACCGGTCGAGCTGCCCTTGAAGCCGAAATAGTTGATGTCCCCTTCGAGGCCGAACACGGCGTTGTTGACCTGCCAGTTGTAGCCGGCGGTGAAGCCGCCAGTCACGCTCGAGCTGTTGATGTGCTGGGCACCAACGGCATTGACGGCGGGAACGCTGGTGGAGCCGAAGTAGCCCGGCGAAGCGTATATCGTCGAGGTGCTCGGATCCGAGCTGCCCCATTGTCCGCCGGCATTGCCGCCGACGTAAAAGCCCGTCCAGCTATAGACCGCCGCTGGAGCCTTTGTGTAGACCGGCGCGAGGTCCGCCGCCGAAGCCGACCCGGTTATCGCCGTAACTGCGGCCAGAGCGAGCAGAAGTTTCTTCATTTCAAAATCCCCAACCTCAATCTATTTGACAGGCTTCGCCGCTGTCGCGGCCGATTCAGATACTCATCGTATGGTTTTGCCGAAGCGCGCGCAGGATGAACAGGACAAACGACCAACTGTCGCGAAATCGGAAAAGACAGGAAGTGAAACAGGAAGGCGCGGGAAAGGGAGGCCTGCCTGTCCACCGAGAGGAAGAAGACGGATCATGCGCACGCCCTTCGCGCGGCCACCGCTCACCACTGATACCGGACGACCCCTTGCCGGCATAAGAGCGCGTCACGTTCGAGAACTCGCCCTCGAACGTCGCGGCGGCTGCCCAGCCGTTCAACCACTTCTTCTCCGCCGCGGCCGTGACCAGCGCGGCGTCCGAGGCCTGCGCGGCGCCGTTCACGACGAAGCTTGCACCGGGCAGCGCCTGGAACGTTGCAGCGATCGTGCGGTCCGGATTGAAGTCGTGGGCCCAGGCGAAGCGGCTGCGCAATGTGAGGACGCCGTCCTGCGCGGCGAATGACTTGTCCATGCGCACGCCGAACTCGCTACGGGTATCCGTGACGCTCTTCGCCGCGTAGGTGAGGGCGGAAGTGCCGGTGCCGACCAGGACCGTTTCGGCATAGCCGGGCAGGTCGAACATCGTGACCTGCGCCGCCGCATAGGGCGTGATGCCGATGCCGCCGGTCCATGGGGCGATGAAGCGATAGCCGCCTTCCACGCGACCCGAATAGGCATTGGCCTTGAAGTTGGCTTGCAGGCGATCGAGGCCCGCGGCGGTGACGGTGCGATCGGTGGTGACGTCCTGCCAGCCATAGGCGAGCGCGGCCGTGACGTAGGCCGGTCCGTTGGTGTGACGCACATAGGCGCCGGCCTGGAACAGATCCGAGCGACCATAGCCCGATCCGGTGACGCTGAAGCTGGTGCCGCCACCAGCGAGCGCAAAACCGGCGTACGTGTTCGGCGAGAACAGATAGTCCGCGCCAACCGCGCCGCCGAAGATGCGGCTGGTGGCGTCGTTGGAGCCGATCGCCGCGCGGCCGTCCGTCGACTGCGCGCCGCCGAACGCCGAGGTCCAAACGCTCCAGCGCGGCTCGTACAGAGCTCGCGATGTCGGATTGAGCGCCATGGCGAACGCGTCGCCGGTCCGGCGTCTTGCCGCATCGCCGGTCTCTTCGGCATACCCGGCAGCGACTGGCGCGGCAACCGCGCCGCCATCGCCGCGCGAAACCGGATCGGTCAAGAGGCCCAGGAACAGGCCCATCGCGTTGAAAGTGGCCTGCTGCGAGCCCGTGGCGACCTCACCAGACAATTGCGCCAGCCCGGCCGGCGTTAAGCCGCCGAATGCGATCGGCACGCTGCCGCCCGCGTTGAAGAAGTTGGTAATGGCGTTGGCGACGTTCTGCTGGTTGGCGTTCAGCCCCGACGAGGAGGGCAGCGCGAAGTTCAGGGTCAGGTTGAGATAGGCGTTGTTGGTGTCTTGGCTCAGGCTGCTGGTGAAGCCTGTCGGCAGGTTCGTGTTGACCAGGCTGGCAAAGGTGCCGCTGACGCCGCCGGCCGCGTGGACGATGGTGTACTGCTTCGTGACGTAGGAGCCGGCCGCGAAAACCGCATTCACCGTGGCGCCGCCAAGATCCGCGGTGCCCGTGACGTTGGTGCTATTCGCGCTCGTTGGCGAGACCTGCACCAGATAGGTCGCGGCTGCCAAGAGGGTGAGATTGCCCTGCACGGTCAGCGTGCCGCTCGAGCTGCCCGAATTGCCCGGCGCCAGCGTGCCGCTGTAGACCGTCGTATCTCCGACCGTGCCGGTACCGCTCAGCGTACCGCCAGTAACCACCATCGCGCCGCCAAGCGCGCCGTTGACGACCAGGGTGCCGCCATTGACGAAGGCGCTGCCTGTGAAACCGCTGCTGTCGGCGGTCAGTTGCGTGACGCCGGCATCCTGAACGATGTAGCCGCTACCTGCGAATTGGGGAGCGAAGACGTAATTTGACGAGGTGTGATTGAAATCGATTGTGCCGTTCCAGGCCCCAAACTGGATGAGCGATGTGTTCAGCGTACCGGGCGCCACCGCTGTCTGCCCACCGCCCCCGCCGATGAAGATTACTCCGGTGGTGTTGCTACTCCCGACGCTGACTGAGGTAGCAGTCACCGAACCGCCGTTCGCGATTATCAACAGATTTTGGAAATTTGGGCCGACGCCGCCGTTGAAGCCGACATTGAGTGCGCCCGTCGTGAAGGACGATCCCGCGCCGTCGACCGATATCGAGCCGAAGCCGTTGGTCTGGAAGCCGAGATAGGTCGTGCCACTTGCCGTGACTGTTGCGCCATTGGTGATCGAAAGACTGCCTTGGGCGTACTGTCCGACGACGAAGTTGGCGTTTACGTTCCAACTCGAGCCGTTGCCATCGACAGTGGCTGTCCCAACTCCGGCACTGCCCAGGGCGGCGCCGCCGGTGCTGGTGACCTGGCCGCCATTGGCGATGGTCAGGGTGCCCGTTCCTGCGTTTCCGACGTACAGCGCGCCCCCCGTCGTGAATAAGGAGCCGGCACCGCTCACTGTCAGGCTGCCGTTTGAGCTGATCCCGAGTTCGCCGAGATAGGCATTCACCGCGCTGACGCTGCCACCCGAGAGAACCTGCAGCGTGCCGCTGCCGAAGCGACCGATCGAGAGATTGCCGTTGTTCGACCATGTCGAACCGGCGCCGGTGACCGTGACAGTGCCCGTGCCGTTGGTCGCATAGCCGAGCGCAGCGGTGGTATCGGTCAAGATGCCGCCACTGATCGTGAGCTGACCCGTGCCCAGGACGGCACCGACGGTGAGCGTGGATGCGTTCGCCGTTCCGCCGCTGATGACGGTCGGGTTGGGCGAAGTCTGGTCAATGGTCACGGTGTCAGTGGCGTTTGGTATCCCGGAACTCGCGAAATTCCAGTTGCCGGCGATGAACCAGTCCGAAGACGTGGCTCCGGTCCAGATCGGATTTCCGGCCTCAGCCGGTTGCGCTGATATCAATGCGGTCAGCGCCGTCGACGCGAGAAGCAGCGAAAGTGCATGCGAGCGCTTCGCCGACAGCGGACGTTGCGATCCCGGGATGAAGCGGGAGAAGGGATGGGCTGGCTTTCGCGCGCGTCCTGTCGAGATCATCTGCAATTCCGTCATTCATTCCGCAGGCACGACTGCGGCCTGTCTCATGTCTGTTTGACGGAAGGCGAGCAGAAAGGACAGAATGAGTAACGAATTGTCGCAAAATCGGAAATGACGGGAAATGAAAGAGGAAATTGCAGGAAAAGCGCGCGTCTGTTCACAGAGCGAAGAGAGACGAATCGCGCAGCGCTTTGCGCGCGTAAAAGTTGGGGTTTCGCATTCACGGCTCGTGGCGCCTGATTTTCTCAGGTTCAAGGCACCGTAGACAACGTCGTCCCGCGCTCGCGCGGGGACGACACCGAATTTGTTGTATCAGCTGCGGCAGAACAGCAGGAAACCATATGCGATTGCCCTGCCTGTCCACCGAGAGGAGGGAGATCGTGCGGCATGCGAGCGGTAATGCCCCCGCGCGGCACGCCGGTCACCACTGATACCGAACCACTCCCTTGCCGGCATAGGAGCGAGTGACATTCGAGAACTCGCCCTCGAACGTCGCGGCGGCGGCCCAGCCGTTCAGCCACTTCTTCTCCGCCGCGGCCGTGACCAGCGCCGAGTCTGAAGCCTGCGCGGCGCCGTTGACGACGAAGCTTGCACCGGGCAGTGCCTGGAATGTTGCGGCGATCGAGCGGTCCGGGTTGAAGTCGTGGGCCCAGGCGAAGCGGCCGCGCAATGTGAGGACGCCGTCCTGCGCGGCGAACGACTTGTCCGTGCGCACGCCGAGCTCGCTGCGGGTATCCGTGACGCTCTTTGCCGCGTAGGTGAGGGCGGAGGTGCCGGTGCCGACCAGGACCGTTTCGGCATAGCCGGGCAGGTCGAACGTCGTGACCTGCGCCGCTGCATAGGGGGTGATGCCGATGCCGCCCGTCCATGGAGCGATGACGCGATAGCCGCCTTCCACGCGACCCGAATACGCGTTGGCTTTGAAGTTGGCTTGCAGGCGATCGAGGCCCGCGGCGGTGACGGTGCGATCGGTGGTGATATCCTGCCAGCCATAGGCGAGCGCGGCCGTGACGTAGGCTGGCCCGTTGGTGTGACGCACATAGGCGCCGGCCTGGAACAGATCCGAGCGGCCGTAGCCCGATCCGGTCACGTTGAAGCTGGTGCCGCCACCGGCGAGCGCAAAACCGGCGTACGTGTTCGGCGAGAACAGATAGTCCGCTCCGACCGCGCCGCCGAAGATGCGGCTGGTGGCGTCGTTGGAGCCGAGCGCCGCATTGCCGTCTGTCGACTGCGAGCCGCCGAACGCCGATGTCCAAACGCTCCAGCGCGGCTCGTACAGTGCGCGCGATGTCGGATTGAGCGCCATGGCGAACGCGTCGCCGGTCCGACGCCTTGCCGCATCGCCGGTTTCTTCGGCATATCCGGCAGCGACTGGCGCGGCAACCGCGCCGCCATCGCCGCGCGAAACCGGATCGGTCAGGAGGCCCAGGAACAGACCCATCGCGTTGAACGTGGCCTGCTGCGAGCCGGTCGCGACCTCACCAGACAATTGCGCCAGCCCGGCCGGCGTCAAGGCGCCAAATGCGATGGGCACGCTGCCGCCAGCGTTGAAGAAGTTGGTGATGGAGGTGGCGACGTTCTGCTGATTGACGTTCAGCCCCGACGAGGAGGGCAGCGCGAAGTTCAGGGTCAGGTTGAGATAGGCGTTGTTGGTGTCCTGGCTCAGGCTGCTGGTGAAGCCTGACGGCAGGTTCGTGTTGACCAGGCTGGCAAAGGTGCCGCTGACGCCGCCGGCCGCGTGGACGATGGTGTACTGCTTCGTGACGTAGGAGCCGGCCGCGAAAACCGCATTCACCGTCGCGCCGCCGAGAGTAGCCGTGCCCGTGACGTTGGTGAGATTCGCGCTCGTCGGCGAGACCTGGACCAGATAGGTCGCGGCCGCCGCGAGCACGAGATTGCCCTGCACGGTCAGCGTGCCGATCGAACTGACCGAATTGCCTGGCGCCAGCGTGCCGCTGTTGACGGTCGTATCTCCGACCGTGCCGAACCCCCCCAGCGTACCACCGTTGACTATCATCGTGCCGCCCAGTGTTCCGTTCACCAGCAGCGTGCCGCCCGAGACTTTGGTCGTTCCGGTGAAGCCGGAGGAATCGCCCGTCAGGTTGGTGACGCCGCCGCCCTGCTGGATCGTGCCGCTGCCGCTGATCGCGGCGCTGAACGCGTAGTTCGTGCTGGTGTGATTGAAATCGATCTCCGCGGTACCCGCACCCATCGTGATGGTTGCCGCATTGATCGTTCCAGGCGCCGACGCGGGGGAGCCAATGTCGTTGCCGATAATGAGCGTACCGAAAGAACCGGCGTTCTGGGCCAGGGTGATGTCGCCTGTACCGTTATTGATCGAAAGCGATCCGCCGGACAAGTAGAGAGAGGCAGAGCCGCTCGCACCGACAGTCAAACTCTGGGCCGTCAAGGTAGAGCCCGGGAGAGAGATGAAGACGGTGCCAAAGGAGCCAGCTTGCGAGGCGACGACAATTCCGGCGGAGGAGCCGACCGTGACACTGCCACCGTTAACGACGGACAGCTGGCCCGTGCCGGCATCGCCGACAACGAGGCCGTTATTGATCTGGGCGCTTGATCCGCTTCCAGCAACGGAAAGCGTGTTGAGTGCAAAACTAGTCGACTGAACGCCGAGGTCAATCGTGTCGCTTGTCAAGCTGCCTCCGCCGGACACGTTGACGGTGCCTTGACCAAAATAGCCGACATACATCGCGCCGCTGTTCACCCAGCTTGTACCGGGATCGCCGATGTTAATAACGCCCCGACCACCTGAACCAAGCCCGACAGTCGTCGTCCCGGTTTGAACGGAACCAGCATTGAAGAGCGAAAGAGTCGCTGAGGTTAGTGAGCCAACAGTGATGCCGGTGCTCGTTAGGCTGGCGCCATTGACGGTGAGGATGCTGTTGGCGCCATTGCTCGTTTTGCCGACTATGATGTTGGCTGCGGTTGCGACCCCGCCCACGATATCGGCCGGCTTCGAAGAGCCAGTGTCGATGGTCACGATGTCGCCCGAATTCGGCAGCGCGGTATTTGGATTCCAATTGCCGGTGTCGTACCAGTCCGAGGAATTGGTCCCGGTCCACACCGGAGTTCCGGCCTCAGCCGGTTGCGCCGCGATCAAGGCGGTCAGCGCCGTCGATGCCAGCAGCAGCGAAAGCGCATGCGAGCGCTTCATCGACCGCGGACGTGGCGATCCCGGGATGAAGCGGGAGAAGGGATGGGCTGGCTTTCGCGCGCGTCCTGTCGAGATCATCTGCAATTCCGTCATTCATTCCGCAGGCACGACTGTGGCCTGTCTCATGTCTGTTTGACGGAAGGCGAGCAGAAAGGACAGATTGAGTAACGAATTGCCGCGAAATCGGAAATGACAGGAAATGAAAAAGGAAATTAAGGGAAGAGGACAGCGCGCATATTGCCTTAGGGGATGGCGAGCAATCGTGCGCGACGAGATCTGGATTGAAGCAGCGATTCCGCGCGTGGCGCTGCAAACATGTTCTCCTCGATTCATGTCGCGGCGGGCCGCAACTATTGCGGTGCAGTCGCGGGGCTTGGCGACCCCGTCACTTCAGGCCTTTGATCCAGTGAGCCCAGTCTGCGAGCCTGCTGTCCGGTGCTGACGGCAGGGCTTGGCCCTCGTGCGCCAGTGTGCGCACCTCGCGTGGCGTAAGACCGAACTGCCGCTGAAAGGCGAGAGCAAAGCTGCGGTAGTGGTTGAAACCATGCGCTTCGGCGATCGCCTCGATCGACTGTGCCTTGTGCGCCGGATGCGCCAAGGCCATACGGATCAGGGACAGGCGCTTGCGTCTGATATAAGCGGCAACGCCACCATGAGACTCGAAGAGATAGCCGAGATTGCGCCGTGTCATCCCAAATCGGCCGGCAATGGTTTCCGGATTGAGGCCGGGATCACGGATGTTGGCATTGATGTACGAACTGATCTGCTCGGTCATGGCCATGCGCACGGGCCCGGCCTGTTCCTCCTGAACCGTGCCGTTGAGCGTCGCGGCGATCAGTTGCACGGTCGTGGGTATGAGCGCCTGGGCCTGATCCAGCGACATTGCAGGCAAAAGGGAGTGAAGCTCGGTGAGATGGGTCCTGAGCAGCGTCGCGAGCGGGTCCATCGACGACAGCACATGGTGGTTGTGTTCGTCCGGCGCCTTGAGGTGAGGGCCGAGCAGATTGCGCGGCAGCATCAGGATGAGTGCCTGGTTGTCGGCGCCACGTCTGTCTATCGGCTGCGCCATGTCATAGACCATGATGTCGCCGGCGCGAACCATCCCCCCGCCGTCCCGTTGGAGATTCCAGCCCTTGCGAAGAAGCTGCACCATGAACAGATCCATTCCATCGCGAGCGATAGACGCGCGGGAGCGGCTCCAATCCTGGGCGGGTACGTGGACATCGCCGATGAGAACGTTGCCGACTTGCCAGGCGTCCACGCGCACTTCGTAGGCCTGCGGATACTCTTTCGGTGTGCGCACGTCGTAGATGACGCTTGCGTGCTCCTGCCAGAGGGTGAGTGCCTGTTTTCCCGGGAGACCGCGCGTGTCGAGAATCGAGCGGGGTATGTGTTTGTCCTGCTGCTCTGCCATCACGGTCTGTTTGACGGAAGGCGTGCGGAAAGGACAGATCGAGCAACGAATTGTCGCGAAATCGGAAATGACGGGAAACGAAAGAGGAAACGGCGGGAAAAAGCGCGCAGCTAATCACTGACAGAAGAGAGGCGACTCGTGCGCTACGTGCGGGAGCCAAAGATCGGCTGACGCATGCGTGACGCGTTGCGCGTGGTCTCTCCGGTTCATGGCGCGGCAAACAAACGCATTGCGCGCCCGCGACGACCGTCTGCTCGCTTCAGAGTCAGTATAGGCCAGCACCGCAAACCGAAGCCGGTTGGCGAAGGTAGCGCTCGCACCCGCACCGAGCGCGGTTGCACCGACGCCTGTCGCGCTCGCTGTCGTGCCGATTGCGGTCGCATTGTCGGCGCCGGCGATGCTGCCCGCGCCGAACGCAGCGGCGCTCACGCCGCTCGCCTGGCTTGCTTGGCCGACGGCGGTTGCGCCGACGTTGGTCGCGCTCGCAGTCATGCCGACAGCGGTCGTATAGTCGGCACTGGCGACGCTGCGGGAGCCGTATGCACTGGCTTCCACGCCGTTCGTGCTGCTTGCTATGCCGGAGGCAATTGCGCCGAGGCCGGTCGCAGAGGCTCTGGCACCAACAGCGATTGAGCCGGCCGAAGCTGCGACCGCGGAAGTGCCCACGCCGATCGCGCCGGTGCCGTTGGCGGCCGTATTCTCGCCAATCGCGGTCGAGGAGACCCCACTCGCGGTGCTCCCTGCTCCCACGGCGATCGTTCCAGCGGCGGTTGCAGATGAGTTGACCCCGACGGCCGTACTCGAGGCTCCGCTAGCCGTGTTCAAAGTTCCGACAGCAGCACTGAACTGACCGCTTGCCGTGTTGGCGCTGCCAATGGCCACACTCTGTTGGCCGAGCGCCTGGTTGCCGGCGCCAACAGCCACGCTGCTCGGGCCGAAAGCGGTCTGGGAAACGCCGCAAGCTATGGCACTGGTTGCCGCGGTTGATCCGCCATTCGAGGCTGATCCGTCAACGCAAATGAACTGCGCGGAGGCCGTGCCGTGCGAGGAGCAGGAAGAGTCCGCCGAGGGCGGCCCCAACTGTAGGCAGGCACCCGCGCCTCAATTGCAGTAGACCAGAGCTTGCGACAGCCGCGGATGCGGCTTGGCATGTCCGTATGCGTTTCAACATTGTCGTCTCCTCATGTCCCTCAGACAGCAAGCTCGCATCATTGCCAGGGACGCATCACGCACTCGTTCGCGTGCGCAGCCTGACTCGTGCTTCTTCTTTGGCGGAAGGCGTGAGGAAAAGACAGATCGAGTAACGAACTGTCGTGAAATTGGAAATGACAGGAAATGAAACACGAAATTGAGGGAAGACACGGCATCCCTGCTCACCGTAGATCTACCGGAGAATCGCGCGCTGCATGAGCGCGGCAGAAGTCAGCTATCGTGCGCGTGGCGTCGCGAACATAACCGTTCCGATTCATGTCGCTATAGGCGCATCTTCATGCGGCTGTTCGGCCGACAGCTCACTTCAAGTCCCTGATCCAGCGTGTCCATTCAGCGGGCCCGATGCGTCAGTTCATGCGATCGATCGCTGCGCGAATATCTGATGGTTTCGTGCCGTAGGCCCGGCGGAAACTCCGGTTGAAGTGCGAGATGTCGCTGAAACCGCAATCGAACGCGATGGCCCTGATCTCATGACCCGCAAATTCGGGGTTCTTCAGCATCTCCAGTGCACGTTGAAGACGGAGCGCCAGCACGAACTGCGACAAGCTTGTGCCATCACCTTCGAACAGCTTGCGCACGTAGCGCGGCTTGACACCGTGGCGAGCCGCGATCGTCGTGGACGACAGGGTTCGATCGCCAAGACAGTTGCGGATGTCGGCCTTGATGGCCCGTAGGCGCGCCGCGCCATCCCAGCGCTGCCGGGGCTCGTGCGCGACGTCTGCGCCAGTGCCGATTGCAAGTCCGACAAGATCGATGATCTGTTTTGCGACGGCCTGCGCGAGCGCCGCGTCGTCGAGCGGACCGTCGTCATGCAGCATTCTCAGGTAACGGATGAGGAGCTGAAGAGCGTTGTTGTCGGCAGCGATCTGACTTGGATAGATGGAATCGAGAACCTGCACCAGCGCCGGGAGACTAGGCCCGGGCAGTACGATCGTCAGGAAACTCCAGTGGCTGTGCATCGTATTGGCGGACGGTTCGATCCCCGAGATGACGGCCGATCGGAAGCGAGTAGCGAACTCGGTGTTGGGCAAAGTCCAGAACACCACGCTGGCTCGAAACGGCTCGTCGTCGATCAGCTTGATGTCTACTCCAGCGATGCTGCGGCCGTAGATTTTGCGCCACTGGATGAGGCGCTGGTGGGGCGGGATATCTTCCGTCGAGATCGCGATGGGGGAGGAGGTCGGCTTCGTCGCAGTCATGGACGGTTGTTACGATCAATCTATGCCGGATCATTCCGATCCGATTTCAACGCCGGTCTCATGGTTTTGCCGAAGCGCGTGCAGGATGAACAGATCGAATGACCTGCCGTCGCGAAATAGGAAAAATCGGGAAGTAAAATGGGAAGGGGCAGGAAAACAATGGGCCTGAGCATGCAGCCTTTCAGCCGCCAGCGCTCACTTCAAGTCCCTGATCCACTGCGTCCAATCCGCGAGCCTGCTGTCCGATACTGGCGGCAGGGCTTGGCCCTCTTGCGCCAGCGCGCGCACTTCGCGTGGCGTGAAACCAAACTGCCGCTGGAACGCGAGGGCAAAGCTGCGATAGTGATTAAATCCATGCGCTTCGGCGATCGCCTCGATCGACGCTCCCTTGCGCGCCGGATCGGTCAGGGCCGTGCGGATCAAGGACAGGCGTTTGCGTCTGATATAAGCGGCAACTCCGCCGTAGGATTCGAAGAGATAGCCGAGATTGCGCCGGGTCATGCCAAATTGGCCGGCGAGGGATTCCGGATTGATATTCGGATCGAGGATGTGGGCGTTGATATGCGTGCAGATGCGCTCGGTCACGGCCATGCGTACGCTGCCAGCCTGCTCTTCGCGAACCGTGCCGTTCAGTGCTGCGGCGACCAGTTGCACGGTGGCAGGCATGACTGCCTGAGCCTGGTCCAGCGACATCTTCGGCAGATGTGCGCGAAGGCCTATGAGATGATCTCCGAGCAGGCTGGTCAGCGGGTTGCCTACCGCCAATTGGTGGATGCTGTGCTCGTCCGGCGCCTTGAGATGAGGTGCAAGCAGATTGCGCGGCAGGAACAGGGCGAATACCTCATTGTCGCCCCCACGGCTGACAGATGGCTGCGCCAGGTCATAGATCATCATGTCACCGGCGCGAGCCGACGCCTCTCCGTCGCGTGAGCCACTCCAACCTTTGCAAACGATCTGCAGCATGTACACATCCGCCCCATCGCGTCCGATACACGCGCGAGAGCGGCTGTAATCCTGGCCAGGCACCTGAAAATTGGCGAGCAGTACGTTGCCAAGATGCCAGGCATCCACGCGTACGTCGAAGGCTTGCGCATGTTCCTTGTGCGCGCGCAGGTCGTAGTACAGGCCTCCGTGCTCCTGCCAGAGCTCGAAACCCTGCTTCCCCGGCAGACCGCGGGTGTCGAGGACCGAATGGGGGATGCTAATGTCTGGGTGCCCTGTCATGCCTGAACGAATTCCCAATCCGCCCCGCGCGAACGGTGAGTGCCTTTCCGATTGAACCCGGCTCTAACGGGGCAGCGCCGCCGCCGGCACGATATGTGGCGAGGCGAGCCGCGGCAAGAAATCGGAAATTGCAAAGTGAACAGGAAGTCCCGAGAGGAGAGTGCCGGCGCCGCGAAGCTCGCCGGCCCGTCACGTCATGCTCCTGATCCAGTGTGCCCACTCCGCGAGCTTGTCGTCCGGCGCTGACGGCATGGCCTGGCCCTCGAGCCCTCGCGCACGCACCTCGCGTGGCGTGACTCCAAACTGCCTCTGAAACGCGAGCGCAAAGCTGCGATAGTGATTGAATCCATGCGCTTCGGCGATCGCTTCGATCGATTGTCCCTTGTGCGCCGGATCACTCAACGCCGCGCGGATCATCGACAGGCGCTTTTGTCGGATGTAGGCGGCAACGCCGCCCTGGGATTCGAAGAGATAGCCGAGGTTGCGCCGTGTCATGCCGAAGCGGGCGGCGATCGTCTCCGGATTGAGGTCGGGGGCGAGGATATGGGCGTTGATGTAGGAGCCGATCCGCTCGGACATCGCCATCCGTACGCCGCTGGCCTGTTCCTCGCGAACCCTGCCGTTGAGGGCCGCGGCGGTCAATTGCACGGTGGCGGGGATGACCGCTTGCGCCTGGTCAAGCGACATCTCGGGCAAGCGTGCGTGAAGGCCTACGAGATGATCGCGGAGAAGCGCGGCCAGCGGGTCGCGCGATGACAATAGTTGCAGATTGTGTTCATCGGGCGCCTTGAGATGCGGGCCGAGCAGGCTGCGCGGCAGGAACAGAGTGAGCGTGTCGTTGTCGCCGCCACGCCTGTCCGATGGCTGCGCCATGTCGAAGATCAGGATGTCGCCAGCGCGGGCCATCGTTCCGCTGTCGCGCGGGCCGTTCCAGCCTTTGCGATAGAGCTGCACCATGAACAGGTCCATCCCGTCGCGTCCGATGCAGGCGCGGGAGCGGCTCCAGTCCTGGGAAGGCACCTGAAAATCGCTGAGGAGAACGTTGCCGAGCTGCCAAAAGTTCGCGCGGACGTCGAAGGCCTGCGGATATTCCTTCGCGCGCAGGTCGTAGTGCCGGCTCAGGTGCTCCTGCCAGAGGGTGAATGCCTGCTTTCCCGGGAGACCACGCGTGTCGAGGCCCGAATGGGGGATGCCGCTGTGTGGTTGCTCTGCCATGTCTCGACGTTTTTCCGATCTGCCACGCGCGCAGTTGGTGCCCTTCCGACGTAACCAGGTTCGCGTGCGACAAACCTGCCGCTAGCACGATATGGGCCCAAACGAGCAGGCGACAGCAGAAAAGGAATTTTTGGGAAGAGCTGTCGGAAGTTTTGGGAAATGCGCGGTCGGGCCCACTTGACCATGTTCAGGGGCTCAGGCTCAAGACCGGCTGTTACCGGGGTCCGGAATCAGTACGGCGCCCCAGGTCCTGGGGCGCCGATGTCTTCTGTTTCGTGCTCGCTGAAGTTTACGGCAGCTTCAGCGCGGTCTCCGCGTTGTAGGGCTTGAGCAACTCGTCGGCGGCTTTCTGAGCGGCGGCGAGCGCGTCCTTCGGCTGCTTCTTGGCGTTCAGGACCAGCATCACCTCGTCCTCGAGGGTCTTGCGGACCGGCACGGTCTTGTACGTCGCGAACCAAGGTTTTGCGACTTCGAGCTGGTCGACCGCGGTCTTCGCGTCCGGATTCTTGCCGAGGAAGTCGAGCATCTCCGGCGTCTTGTAGGCGGCCATGTTCGGGGCGAAATAGCCCGTGGCGCGGCTCCACCAGCCGCTCTTCTCCGGCGAGGTCATCCATTTGATCAGCGTCCAGGCTGCCTTCTGCTTGTCGGCCTCGAGGCCCGCAGGAATGATCAACGAGGCGCCTCCGATCGGCACGGCATTGCGGACGTTGCGCGGGATGAAGGCGACCTTGTAGGGGAATTTGGCGTTGTCGCGCACGTAGGTGAGCGAGCCCGTCGAGAGCATCATCATCGAGGCGTTGCCGGAGATGAAGGCGGTGCTCACGGCCGGGCCGGGCGTTGCGCCCGGCGGATGCACCTTGTGCTTGGCGATGAGGTCGTTCCACCAGGAGAGCGCGCCGAGCATCGAGGGCGTGTCGTAATAGACCTCGCCGCCGAACTCCTCGTTGTAGTAGCGCCCGCCATTGGACATGGTGAGCGTCTCCATCATCCAGCCGCAATAGTCGTAGGCGCAGGGAATCTCGATGCCCCAGCGCGTGACCTTGTCGCCCTCGCGCTTGGTGAGCTTCTTGGCCCACTCGGTGACCTCGGCCCAGGTCTGCGGCGGCTTGTCCGGATCGAGGCCGGCTTCCTTGGCGTGCTCGGCGTTGATGTAGAGCAGCGGCGTCGAGTTGTGGAACGGCACGCCATAGACCGAGCGGTTGATCACGGCATTGCCGTGCAGCGCGGGGAAGAACTGGCCGAGAAATTGCGCCTTGGTGGTGCCGTCAGCGGCGATCAGGGAATCGAGATTGGTGAGCTCGTTCTCGATCTGCATGTCCAGGAGGAAGTTCGCCGACATGATCACGGCCGCCGGCGGCTTGCCGGCCTTGATCGCGGCGCGCGTCTTGATCAGCGTGTCGTCATAGGAACCGGTATAGACCGCGGTCGCCTTGACCTCGGGATGGGTTTCGTTGAATTCCTTGATCATTGTGCCCATGTCGCGGGCGAGCTTGCCGTCGACGGGGACGGGGAAGAACAGGTCGATCTCGGTCGGGCCTTCGGCAAAGGCCGGAAAGGCGAGGGCGCCTGCGATGGTGAGGCCGAGCGCAAGCCGGCGGGAGAGCAGCATCGAAAATCTCCTATTTGATGCCTGAGGTGACGAAAGAGCTGATGAAGCGCTTCTGGAAGATCAGGAAGGTGACGAGCAGCGGCGCGATCACGATCAAGGTGCCGGCGGCGATCGTGCCCCAGGCCTGGGTGCCTTCCGCGGTCTTGGTGAAGACGGAGAGTCCCACGGTGAGCGGCCGCTTGTCCGGCGAGTTAATCACCATCAGCGGCCAGAGGAAGTCGTTCCAATGGCTGGTGACGGAGACGATGGCAAACGCCGAGAAGCTCGGCAGGGACAGCGGCACGTAGATGTGGCGGATGCGGGCGAACACGCCGGCGCCGTCGATCAGGGCTGCGTCCTCCAGCTCGGTTGGAATGGCCTCGAAGGCCTGGCGCATCAGGAAGGTACCGAAAGCCGAGGCGAAAAACGGCATCATCACGCCGGTCAGCGTGTCGTAGAGCCCGAGCTTTGCGACCAGCGTCAGGTTCGGCACGATCAGCAGCACCGGCACCAGCATGAGCTGGAGCAGGAAGAGATAGAAGATCAGCGACTTTCCGGCAAAGGAGAGCCGCGCAAAGGCGAAGCCCGCCAGTGTCACGGTCACGAACTGCACCAGCAGGATGCCGGTGCAGATGATCGTGGTGTTGAGGAAGTAGCGCGGGAAGTCGCCGATGTCCCAGGCGTCTTTGATATTGTCGAGCGTGGGTTTCAGGCTCGGCATCAGCTCGGCCATCGTGTTGATGCCGTCCGAAGCCGGACGCAGCGTCGCCACCACCATCCAGAGGAACGGGATCAGCCAGACCAGCGCGAGCAGCACCACGAGGACGAAGCCGAGCCTCGGCGTGATCTCGTTGCGGGTCGCGAGCGGGGCGTCCTTGAACAGTTTCATGGCCCGCCCTCGCGGTTGGCAAGCGTACGGAAGGACAGCGCGGTCAGTCCCATCAGCACGCCGAGCGAGAGCAGTGTCGCCGCCGACGCCTTGCCGACATCGTAATGCTCGACCGCCTGCTCGTAGATGTAGAACAGCACGAGATTGGTTGCGTTCGACGGCCCGCCCTGGGTCAAGACGAAGACGTGGTCGACCTGCGTCACCGCGTTGAGGCCGGCGATCACGGTGACGAACAGAAAGGTGGGCTTAAGCTCCGGCAGGATGATGTAACGCAGGCGCTGCCACGGGCCGGCGCCGTCGAGATAGGAGGCTTCCATCGCGTCCTCCGGCACGGCCTGGAGGCCGGCGAGGAAGAACAGCATGTAGTAGCCGGCGTTTTTCCAGATCGTGATCACCATGATCGCGACGAGCGCGACGTCGGGATCGCCGAGCCAGTTGGGCAGCACCGGAAGCAGGCGGCCGATATAGTAGTCGAGCAGCCCGACGTTGGGCAGGAAGATGAACAGGAACAGCGCCGATGCCGCGACCATCGGGATCAGCACCGGCAGGAACAGCGCGGCGCGCAGCGCGCTGGTCACCGCATTGGTGCGCGACAGCGCCAGCGCAAAGAGGAAGGCGAGCGCCATGCTCGGCACCACAGTGCCGACTGCGTAGATGAGATTGTTGATAACAGCGCCTGTGAACGCGGGGTCGGCGAGCACGGCCGCCAGATTGTCCAGCCCGACGAAGCGGCTCGGCGCCCGCGGCGTGGCGCGCTGGTAGAGCGCATCGACGATCACCCGTCCCACCGCGCCATAGGTGAAGGCCGCGAGGAAGATGAGCGAGGGCAACAGCAGGAGGTAAGCCGGAAGCGAGGCTTTGAAGCCGGCGATAAACCTTCGGAGGACGTTGAGGCGCGGTGGCGCTGATCTGGTGACGGCGAGAGGTGCTGGTTCGGCCAGGCTCATCTCACCGCGCCGGAAAGTTGAGCGCATAGTCGCGATCGTCCATTCCCTCTGGCGGGGAGAAGGGGAAGCGCAGGCTGGTGTCGAGGAAGTCGTGGCTGTGCACGACCAGGTTCTCCTGGTCGATCAGCACCACGCCATAGGCCGGCGGCTCGTGGCTTGCCAGATGGGGAGCGTTCGCATCGAGCTCGAACCAGACCTGGTGATTGGTGCCGCGCAGGGTGGAGAAGGGGATCGTGCCGTAGCTGCCCGAGATCGGCCGGTGCACATGGCCGAAGAACAGGTGACGGATGCGGGGACGATAGGGCGCGATCACCTCGGCAAATTCAGCGCTCTGCTTCAGCGCGATCTCGTCCATCGCGTGGACGCCGACCGGGAAGGGCGGATGATGCATGAAGAAGACGAACGGCACATCAGTCGGCGCCTTGGCGAGCGTCTCCTCCAGCCAGCCGAGCCGCTTTGCGCACATCTCGCCGGCGTCGCTGGTCTCGTCGAGCGTGTCGAGGAAGACGAACAGTCCGTGATCCGTGGTCCGCGTGCCCTGCACGAAACCGTTGGCATCGCGCGGCGCGGCCTTGAGCCCGTCGAGGCAGGCGACGCGCCGGTCATGATTGCCGACCATGGCGACGTGGGGAATCCTGAGCGGGGCCATCGCAGCTGCGAAATCCGCATAAGCCGCGGCGTCACCCCAATGGGTGAGATCGCCGGTCACGATCGCGAAGGCGGCGTCGGAATGGTGCTTGTTGATGTCGGCGACCGCGGCGTCCAGCCGGGCACGCGGATCGAGGCCATAGAGCTTCAGGCCCGGGCCCGCAAGATGCGTGTCGGTGATGTGGATGAATTTGAAAGGCATGGCGCGTGTGTCAGGTCTCTTGGAGGACGGTCGCCTCCGGCAAGACGGCCCGCCAGCCGGTTAGAGTGCGAGTGTTTCAGTTTGATGACAGTGGTTGCCGACGTCGCAAATTGTTGGGCACAACGGCAGACCGGGTCAACCGGGTCGTCTCGCGGTGCGGTAGGGAGTGGATCGCGCGAAGCGTAGCAGCGAGCGCCCGCCGCTCACGTCCCGCAGAACGTCCGCAGCACGCGCTGGTCCGGCAACGGCGGGTCCTGGTAGGCGGCGTACTCCGGCTGATCGTCGTAGGGCTTGGCCAGCACCTTCACCAACTCTTCGAACGGCGCGTAGTCGTCGTTGTCAACGGCGGCGCGGATCACCGCTTCGACGCGGTGATTGCGCGGGATGAAGGCGGGGTTGACGGCGTGCATGGCGGCCTGCCGCTCGGATGCGGACTGCGGCTCTGCGGCGATACGCTCGCGCCAGCGCTTGGCCCATTCGTCGAAGGCGGCCGGGTCGATGAACTGCGCGCGGACGTGCTCGTCGGCGGCCGCATCGCGCGCGGCATCGCCCAGCTTGCGGAAGGTGAGGGTGAAGTCGGCGGCGTTCTTCGCCATCGCGTCCAGCAGGTCCTGGATCAGCGCCTCGTCGCCGTCACGCTCGGTGAACAGGCCGACCTTCATGCGCAGGCCCGCCTGATAGGCTCTGGTGAAGGCGTCCGGGAACGCGCCAAGAATTTCCTGCGCCTGTTCGATCGCCTTCTCCTGGTCATCGGAGAACAGCGGCAAGAGGCATTCGGCGAGCCGCGTCAGGTTCCATAAGCCGATGCGCGGCTGGTTGGCATAGGCGTAGCGGCCCATCTCGTCGATCGACGAGAACACCTGCGCGGGATCGTAGGAGTCCATGAAGGCGCAGGGGCCATAATCGATCGTCTCGCCCGAGATCGAGGTGTTGTCGGTGTTCATCACGCCGTGGATGAAGCCGACCAGCAGCCAGCGCGCGACGAGATCGGCCTGGCGTGCGACAACGCCCGCGAGCAGCGCGTGATAGGGGCGCTCGGCCCCCGACAGCTCGGGATAGTGGCGGGCGATGACGTGATCGGCGAGGCGGCGGATCGCGTCGGTGTCGCGGCGCACGGCAAAATACTGGAAGGTGCCGACGCGGATGTGGCTCGCGGCCACGCGGGTTAGGACTGCGCCGGGCAACGCGGTCTCGCGGATCACATGCTCGCCGGTGACGACGGCGGCGAGCGAGCGCGTGGTCGGGATGCCGAGTGCGTACATCGCTTCGCTCACGACGTACTCGCGCAGCACCGGACCGAGCGCGGCGCGGCCGTCGCCGCGGCGAGAGAATGGGGTGGGGCCCGACCCCTTGAGCTGGATGTCGCGGCGGACGCCGTCCTTGTCGATGACCTCGCCGAGCAGGATCGCCCTTCCGTCACCGAGTTGGGGCACGAACTGCCCGAACTGGTGCCCGGCATAGGCCATGGCGATGGGGTCCGCGCCGGCAGGAACCGTTTTGCCGGCCAGGATCTCCGCCCCCTCCGGTGTCTCGAGGAGGTCCGGATCCAGCCCGAGATGGACGGCAAGCGGCCGGTTCAGCTTGATCAGCCGGGGCGCAGCGACCGGGGTCGGCGCCACGCGGGCGAAGAAGGTGTCCGGCAGCGCCGAATAGGAGTTCTGAAACGGGAAATGGACGGTCATGGCGGTAAATGTAGGGCTGGAACGCCCATCAGCAAAGGCTCAGGCCCAGCTTGAGCAAAAATGGACGGTTCGGGCCCAAAACAGGCCGTTCCCTTGGTTGCCGCACCCGGCCTCGTCGGGTAAACCCACCCGCAACTTCGGACCGGCCTTTTGGGTCGTCCGATTCGATCCTCCGACATCATTTTTGGGACTACCATGCATCGCTACCGGTCACATACATGCGGCGCGCTCCGCGAGAGCCACATCGGCGAGACGGTCCGCCTTTCCGGCTGGGTCCATCGCGTCCGCGACCATGGCGGCGTGCTGTTCATCGACCTGCGCGACCATTACGGCCTCACCCAGTGCGTGGTGGACCCGGACTCGCCGGCGTTCTCGCTGGCCGAGAAGCTGCGCTCGGAATACGTCGTGCGGATGGACGGCAAGGCCCGCCGCCGCCCGGAAGGGACCGACAATGACGATCTGCCGACCGGCAAGGTCGAGGTCTATGTCAGCGAGATCGAGGTGCTGGGCCCGGCCGGCGACCTGCCGCTGCCGGTTTTCGGCGACCAGGAATACCCTGAAGACATCCGCCTGAAATACCGCTTCCTCGACCTGCGTCGCGAGAAGCTGCACCAAAACATCATGACGCGTGTCGCGATCATCGATTCCATGCGCCAGCGCATGAAGGCGCAGGGTTTCTTCGAGTTCAACACGCCGATCCTGACCGCGTCCTCGCCGGAAGGCGCGCGCGACTTCCTGGTGCCCTCGCGCATCCATCCCGGCAAGTTCTACGCGCTGCCGCAGGCGCCGCAGCAGTACAAGCAGTTGCTGATGATGTCTGGCTTCGACCGCTACTTCCAGATCGCGCCCTGTTTCCGCGACGAGGACCCGCGCGCCGACCGTCTGCCCGGCGAGTTCTACCAGCTCGACGTCGAGATGAGCTTCGTCACGCAGGACGACGTGTTCGCGGCGATGGAGCCGGTGATCACCGGCGTGTTCGAGGAATTCGCCAAAGGCAAGCCGGTGACCAAGGGCTGGCGGCGGATTCCGTTCGCGGAAGCTCTTCGCAAATACGGCAGCGACAAGCCGGACCTGCGCAACCCCATCGAGATGCAGGACGTCTCCGAGCACTTCCGCGGCTCCGGCTTCAAGGTGTTCGCGCGCATGCTCGAAGACCCCAAGAACCAGGTCTGGGCGATCCCGGCCCCGGGCGGCGGTAGCCGCGCCTTCTGCGACCGCATGAATTCGTGGGCGCAAGGCGAGGGCCAGCCCGGCCTCGGCTACATCATGTGGCGCGAGGGCGGCGAGGGCGCAGGTCCGCTCGCGAACAACATCGGGCCGGAACGCACGGCTGCGATCCGCACGCAACTCGGCGTGAAGGAGGGCGATGCCGCCTTCTTCGTCGCCGGTGATCCCGACAAGTTCTGGAAGTTCTCAGGCCTTGCCCGCAACAAGGTCGGCGAGGAGCTGAACCTCACCGACAAGGAGCGGTTCGAGCTCGCCTGGATCGTCGACTTCCCGATGTACGAGTACAACGAGGACGACAAGAAGGTCGACTTCTCTCACAACCCGTTCTCGATGCCGCAGGGCGGCCTGGAGGCGCTGAAGGGCCAGGATCCGCTGACCATCAAGGCGTTCCAGTACGACATCACCTGCAACGGCTACGAGATCGCCTCGGGCGGCATCCGCAACCACGTGCCGGAAGCGATGGTGAAGGCATTCGAGATCGCAGGCTATGGCGAGCAGGAAGTGGTCGAGCGTTTCGGCGGCATGTACCGCGCCTTCCAGTACGGCGCGCCGCCGCATGGCGGCATGGCGGCGGGCGTCGACCGCATCGTCATGCTGCTCTGCGGTACCACGAACCTGCGCGAGATCTCGCTGTTCCCGATGAACCAGCAGGCCATGGACCTCCTGATGGGCGCGCCGTCGGAAGCCACGACCAAGCAGCTTCGCGAGCTCCACGTCCGGGTGAACCTGCCGCAGAAGTGATTTGGTCTCGTGCCCCGGACGCAGCGCAGCACGCAGTGGTGCGCTGCTGAGCCGGGGCCCATGTCTCGGCAAACACAGGCTTTCTGGGTCCCGGCTCTGCGCAGCAACGCTCGCGCGTTGCAGCGCGTCCGGGACACGAGACCGCAACCGCCCGAGTTAAAGCCCCGTCGATGCCTCGATGCGGAATGCGCCAGCGCGCTCTGCGGATCGGTTTGCAGAAGCTGCATCAATTGCATCAGCGGCACCTTGGCGCGGGGCGTGAGCTTGATGACGAGCGTCTGACCCGGCGTCCCGACAAAACTTGCGATCGCATCCACGGCCGTGCCCGCATCCGGATTGGCGGCGGCGACTTCCTCGCGGCGCACCCTGACGCTGTCGGCGAGCGCCTGACGGGCGGCCTCGCGGCTGACATTTTGCCCCCGTGCGTACTGCGCCGCCGCGGAATCGACGCCGCCATTGTCGCGCAGCGAGAACTCGATGGTACCGGCCTCGATTTGAGCCGCCTGGCCCATGACCTGCGCCAAGTCGGCAGAGAACAGCCCACGCGGCACGTTGCCGAGTGCGATGCGCAATTGCGCTTTTGCGATTCCTCCGATGTCGAGCGTCGCCGGCGCCAGCGCGAAACTGTTGGACTGCTCGGTCCAGGTTGCGCCGAGATCGAGGTCGATTGGAAGCTTGTCGATCCCGCCGAGAACCAACGGAAGCTGCTTCGGATCGGATGGATCGGTAGGCGTGACGAACTTCGCAACCACATGCGCCTTGCTCGGGATCGAGCCGATCAGTTGCCCCCAGTCCAGGCTCAGCGTGTCGATCGTGACGAGCTTCCTGGTGTTCTTGTAGGGCGCGGCAACGCCCTTGACCTCGGCGCCTTCGAGCACCCGGAACAGACCGAGCATCTGATCCGGCGAGGGCGCCTGCCCGGGGGTGGCGATGTTCGCTGCCCAGCGGATCAGGCTCGCTGCGCTGAAGGATTTCAGCGCGAAGCGCTCCATCTTGAACTGCCCCTGCGGCGCAGGCGCGTCGAGCCCTTCGAGCGCGAACTCGCCTTGGGCGTATTTGATCGCGTTGAGCTTTGCGGTTCCCTGCGGCGTATCGATCGACAGTTTGCTGATCACGGCTTTGCCGACGCGCATGCCCTCATAGATCCCGGCGAGCTTGTCCAGCATCTCGCGCGCCTGCGCCGGCGTCGCGGGGGATGACGGATCCCCCTTCGGCAGCAACGCCAAAATCTCGGCGATCCGGAATTTCGATGGCTGAAATCCGATGTCCTCGACGGCGACTCCGTCGACCTGCACGCGCATGCCTTGCGTCGACGTCACCGCGTACGGGCCGGTCGAGACCTGCCGATAGACCCGGTGGTAGCTCTCGTCATTGGCCTTCGCCGGATCCAGGACGGCAATCACGGCATTCACATCGAAATCATCGATGATCATGTTGGAGAGTTCGCCCGAGAGCTTGTCGGGTCTGCCCGGCTGCTGCGTGCTGAGCGTGAATACGGCGCGATCCACCTTCGCCGTATCGACCTTGCCGTGGTTGATGTTCCGGATCACCAGCCCCGAATAGGTGATGTCGCCGCTGCCGGCTCCGGCGAGGCCCGCATCGATCGTGACGGCGATGGTCGGCACCGTGACCGAGGCGGCCGTGGCATTGGCAAACTGCTCGAGCGTGAAACGATAGGCATCCACGAGCGAGTCCGACGCCGGCTTGCCCTTGGGGCGGGTCGTCCCGGAATAGTTGCTGATCGCGATCTGCGGGACCTTGTAGGTGGCTTTGACCTTGGTCGGGCCGGCCGCGCCGTCGATCGCGAACTCAAGGCCGGCGATATCGATGCTGTCGGCCGAGAAGCGTGCCTCGTCGCCCTGGCGGACGCCGACCGCCTTGACAGTGGCGATCTTGATGCCGGCGAGCGGCGCCCGTTCCGGCTCGACGGTGATATCCTCGACCGTCAGGGTCCGCGTCACCAGGTCGAAGGCCACCTTGCCGTGGCTCGCCTTGCCGCCAGAGGCGTGGATGGTCCGGACGAATGCCGTTTCAAATTCGGCGATGGCGCGGTGCTGAGCGTAGAGATTGAAGCCGAGCCAGCCGCCGCCTGCGAGCAACGCAAGCGCGATCAGGCCGATCAGGATTCGTCTCATGCGGTTAGCTCCAGTTGCTGGCTCGGGGCGGAACAACCTGCCATATTCGCGAAACGCCGCGCGGTCCAGGGAAAGCTATGGTTTTCAAATGTTTGACGGCGCCGTCTGTTGATGGGGCCGCAATCGGATGTTGCCACCAAGCCGCCGGCCGTGCTTGATCCCGTTTCCATGATCCGGAATACCGCCTTCGGGCCGGGGCGGGTCCGGGGGAAGAAAGTTTTGAGGCCGCAAAACGCGAGGCGAGGCAGGGCATGTCGTCTTATTCTGAAGATCTCCACCAGGCGGCGCTGGCCTATCACCGCCTGCCGCGTCCCGGAAAGCTAGAGATCCAGGCGAGCAAGCCGCTCGCCAACCAGCGCGACCTCGCGCTTGCCTATTCGCCGGGCGTCGCCGCCGCCTGCACCGAGATCGCCAAGAACCCGGCGGAGGCCGCCTCGTTGACGACCCGCGCCAACCTGGTCGCCGTGGTCTCCAACGGCACCGCGGTCCTGGGCCTCGGCAATATCGGCCCGCTGGCCTCCAAGCCCGTGATGGAAGGCAAGGCGGTGCTGTTCAAGAAGTTCGCCGGCATCGACGTCTTCGACATCGAGATCGCCGCCGATACCATCGAGCGCGTGGTCGAGACGGTGGCGGCGCTGGAGCCGACCTTCGGCGGCATCAATCTCGAGGACATCAAGGGCCCAGAGTGTTTCGAGATCGAGGCGCGGCTGAAGGAGCGCATGAAGATCCCGGTCTTCCATGACGACCAGCACGGCACTGCGATCATCGTCGCCGCCGCGATCACCAACGGCCTGCGGCTGAACGGTAAAAAGCTCTCGGACGTCAAGATCGTGGCGTCGGGGGCAGGGGCGGCTGCGCTCGCGACGCTGAACCTCCTGGTTTCGATGGGCGCGCAGCGCAAGAACATCTGGGTCTGCGACATCGACGGCCTCGTCTATGACGGGCGCAACACGCTGATGGACCGCTGGAAGGCGGTCTACGCCCAGAAGACCGACAAGCGCACGCTCGGCGACGTGATCGGCGGCGCCGACATCTTCGTCGGGCTCTCGGCACCGGGCGTGCTGACGCCCGACATGGCCAAGGCGATGGCCGACCATCCGCTGATCATGGCGCTTGCGAACCCGACGCCGGAGATCATGCCGGAGGAGGCGCGGAAAGCGCGCCCCGACGCCATGATCTGCACCGGCCGATCCGACTACCCGAACCAGGTCAACAACGTCCTGTGCTTCCCCTTCATCTTCCGCGGCGCGCTCGATGTCGGCGCCACCGCGATCAACGAGGAGATGAAGCATGCCGCGGTCGACGCCATCGCGCAGCTCGCGCGCGAGGCGCCGTCGGATGCGGTCTCGCAAGGCAGCTTCGACAGCGGCGAGGCGGGCGGCTTCGGCCCGGGCTCGCTGATCCCGAGCCCGTTTGATCCTCGCCTTATCCTGCGCATCGCTCCGGCGGTCGCCAAGGCCGCGATGGAATCGGGCGTCGCAACGCGCCCGATCACAAATTTCGACGAATATGCGGCCCAGCTCATGCGCTTCGCCTTCCGCTCGGGCATCGTCATGAAGCCGATGTTCGCCAAGGCCAAGACCCAGCCGGTGCGCGTGATCTATGCCGAGGGCGAGGACGAGCGCGTGCTGCGCGCCACGCAGGTCGTGCTAGAGGAGAAACTGGCGCGTCCCATTCTGGTCGGCCGCCCGTCGGTGGTCGAGGCGCGCATCAAGCGCTTCGGTCTCTCGATCAAGGCGGGCAAGGATTTTGACCTCGTCAACCCCGAGGACGATCCGCGCTACCGCTCCTATGTGCAGTCCTATGTCGAGGTTGCCGGCCGCCGCGGTGTTACCCCGGAGGGAGCGCGCACGGTGGTCCGCACCAACAACACGGTGATCGCGGCGCTTGCCGTGGGGCGCGGCGAGGCGGATGCGATGCTCTGCGGCGTCGAGGGGCGCTACATGAGCCATCTGCGCCACGTTCGCGAGATCATCGGCTTCTCGAGCGGGATCAGCGACTATGCGGCGCTGGCGCTGATGATCACCACCAAGGGCGCGTTCTTCATCGCGGACACCCAGGTGCGGCCCAATCCCAGCGCGGAGGAGCTGGCCGAGATCGCGGCGCTCGCGGCAATCCACGTGCAGCGCTTCGCACTGAAGCCGAAGGTCGCCTTCGTGTCGCATTCCGACTTCGGCAGCTATGACACGGACACCTCGCGCAAGATGCGCCGGGCGACGCAGCTGCTGAAGGAGAAGCATCCGGAGATCGAGGCCGATGGCGAGATGCAGGCCGATACCGCGCTGTCGGGCGCGGCGCGCAAGCTGGTGCTGCCGCACTCGAACCTGGAAGGTGAGGCCAACATCCTGATCATGCCGACGCTGGACGCGGCCAACATCGCCTACCAGACCATCAAGGTGCTGGCCGACGCGCTTCCCGTCGGGCCGATCCTGATCGGACCGGCGCGCCCTGCGCACATCCTCACGCCGGGTGTCACGGCGCGGGGCATCCTCAACATGACGGCAGTCGCGGTGGTGGAGGCCCAGGAACGCGCGGCACGGCAGCAGCCGAGTTTGTTTACGTAAGCTCGTAGCCTAGCCGCATTGAAGCTGCAAATCCTCTCCCCTTGTACAAGGGGAGAGGGGAAGACATTTCCCCGTTTGAAAACCGCCGGCGGAATCTTCATAATCGCTTCGTGTCCCGCCCTTAAAGCATTGCCAAGAGGCCGACCATGCCAGCGTTCGTGACTTTCGGGCGAATCCTGTTCGCCGTGCTGTTCATCTATACGGGCGCGACGAAGCTGTTCGCGATACAGGCGACTGCCGATTTCATCGCCAGCAAGGTCACCGTTCCAGAGATGATCGCCCCCTATGCCCAGCAAGTGGAGCAGGCCACCAGCATGACGACGCCGCAGTTGCTTGCGATCGCGGTCGGTGGGCTCGAGATCATCTCAGGGCTGATGATCGCGCTGAATTTCGCCGCGCGCTTCTTCGCGATGCTGCTGGTCATCTACGTCGCGGCCGCGACCTTCCTGTTCTACGACTTCTGGAACCAGACCCCGCCCGAGAACGGCAAGATGCTGGTAGACGCACTGAAGAACCTCTCGATCATCGGCGCGCTGTTCATGATCATGGGCTACGGCCGCGCCACCCGTCCGGCCGAGGCGGCCTACGGGGACGTGTAGTCCAGTTAGCGGCGTTGGCTGCGGACAGACGTCCTGCTCTCCGACATGAGTCGGAGGCTCGCAGCGCGAGCTGACCATTCTCGCGGTCTGTGATGATCGCGTGAACCGTCATTCACACATTATGGCTTTGGGATCACAGGGTTTCTGCAAAATCGCGACCGCTGTGAAGCAAGCGCATCTCTCGGCTTGTCGGAGTGCGCCGGCGCCGAATACTACCGGTTGTGCGGTTGTGAAGGGGCGGCCGTCGTGGTTCGAGGCAATTGGGGGCGGGCTTGGTTCATTCGAAGCGAGGCGCGGCTGCGCGCGCGGCCGTGGTTTTCTGTGTGGCACAGGTCTTGGGTTTTGCCGCGCAGCCGGCAAGTGCCGCCGATCTGCCCGTCAAGGCGCGGCCGCAAGTGAGGCCCCTCGTTCACTGCGCAGGAATCGACGCTGACGTCGCATGGTTACACGGTCGGTGCCGGCGCTGAATATCGCCTCGCTGACAACGTGTCGCTGCGCGGCGAATACCGCTACGTCGCGCTCGGCCGCAACACGACGGTCGATCCGCTCGGCGCGGTCTGGACCACCGACCTGTCCGAGCATGTGGTCCGGATCGGCGCGGCCTATCGTTTCGGCCAGTTCGGCGGGCCAGTAACCGCATCGGCAGCGCCGGTGTTGAATCCGACATGGACAGGCGTCTACGTCGGTGCGGGCTTGGGGGGCGATGTCATCGCGCCTCATGTCGCGGGCTCGTTCGCAGGCGTGCTGGATTTCAACGCGTCCGGTCTCGGCGGCGCCGATGTCGGCGGTACTTTCACGATCGCCTACGATCGCCAGATCGCGCCGAAATGGGTCGTCGGCGCGTTCGGATTGATCGATGCCGGAACGAATGGCGGCGCCAAGGTCAGTGCATCGACCGGGGCAGGTGGTGTGGCGATCTCCTCGGATCTCGCTGCGGTGAAGTGGGGTTGGACCGTCGGCGGACGCGTCGGCTATCTCGTTGCGCCGGAGACGCTGGTCTATCTGCTCGGCGGCTACAGCGGAACGACCGCGCAGTCGATCACGTACAACTTCCTGGGATTTCCCGGCACCGCTCCGACGCGGGAATATCACGGCGCGACCTTCGGCGGCGGCTTCGAGCGCTTCTTCAGCGACAGGATCTCCGCCCGCGCCGAGTATCGCGTGACGCATCTCGAGGCGAGAGACGATTTGGCGTCTGATTTCATGACTAGCTTGAGCGCTGGCGGTACGGTGCACACGCTGCGCGGCGTGCTGGCCTATCACTTTCCGACGCCGTAACCGTTCCTTGCGGTCGGCGGTGGCCTGGGGCTTGAATGGCGCACGCGGAATGTCTCGCTGTTTTCGACAGCCGAGTACCTCGCGTTGTCGGACAACAGCTCGCTCGTGAGTGGGCGCGCGGGGCTGCGCGTCGGTTTCTAGCCTAAGGCACTTGTTGCAAAATCGAAAAAATTGGGAAGCGAAACCAGAATTCCTGAGAAAAGGAAGCGAACTAGTTCGCTTCAGGCACAGTATCTGTCATGCAGAGATATTCTCGCTCCCCGAGAATGGGTGCAGGTGAATCGACGAAGGCGCAAGCCCGCTCGGTTCGCCGTCGTCAAGGGACAGGAGCGCGTCGTCTGGTCCGTATCGACGCGGTGGAGCACGATCCCAAGGACCAAAGCGGAGAGGTCGTTCTGTACCAGCTCTCGGAACAGGAGCCTGCGAGCGGAGAATGGCGCAATCTCTGCCAGCCCGATCCGGAGGGAAGGCCGCTCGGATTCCCGCTTGCCGGTTCGTTCACGGAGGACGGGCGGTACCTGCCTCCCTCGGTAGAAGCGGAGCGAAGCCGGCTATTGATCACTTGTACCGGCGGCGCCGAAGGCAAATGCGTCCGTCTTGGCTACAAGCCCTGGGGCTCGACGCCCGATGGCGCTTCGCTTGCGCCCTATTATCAGGCTTGCGTTCGGCTGATACGGGCCGATTACTGCGGTGACGGACAGGGGCATACGCGCAATGGCACCGCGATCGACATCTTCGACAAGATCGGTATCGTCGCCGACGGGAAAGTACCGGAGATGACCTTCGAAGCGGCCTGGGCGCCTGCGGGCGCGGTCTGTGTGCGACATACGAGGCTGCCTGACATCCTGGACAACGCGATGCTCGGCAAAGCGTGCCCGCGTCTTGCCGACCAGATCGGCGAAAGTTGCGACGAGACGAAGCCGGCCTTGTTGTTCAATCGCTCCGTGGCGCGTTGAGCTGCCTGCGGTGCATTGAGGGCCCGCGCGTAGTCTCGATCGGCAATTGGTGCCCTTGTAGCTGGAATCCCAAGATCGTAGCAGAAATCGCGGGTTGGCTACTTCTGACGCGTGGACGCGCGTGGTGCGTCCCAGCTTCGCGCAAGGTCGTTGCTGTAGAATGATGGGGAGCGAGGCGTCAGGCAAATTCGAGAGTTGCTCAGCGTTCTGGCGGCTTGTCTGGCTGTGCAGTTCGTAGGGGGACTCAGGCGCGTTTCATAGAGTCTGCACGAGCGGCAAACGCACGAAGGGGCATCTGTCTCGCACCCTACGTAATCGCATCGATGATGGGGCCCATCGTAATGTTTGCTGATAAGTCGTCAGGTTCTGTATCATTCGAGGCCGGTCTTGCGCACCATTGCGCAGGCCGCTTGCCGCAAGCAGAGGCGATTTATCGGCAGATACTGGCATCCGAGCCGGATCATGCGGACAGTCTTCACCTCCTGGGCCTTGTTTCGCTCCAGGCTGGTCACCCCGACAGGGCGCTCGATCTCATCATCCGTGCCGTCAAGCTCCAGCCTCGCGACAGCGTGTATCATAGCAGCATGGCTGCCACTCTGCGCGCTCTCGGACGAAGGGGCGAGGCCATCGCGAGCTACCGGGAAGCGCT
Organism: Bradyrhizobium sp. UFLA05-153; assembly: GCF_054185185.1. Classification (NCBI taxonomy): domain Bacteria; kingdom Pseudomonadati; phylum Pseudomonadota; class Alphaproteobacteria; order Hyphomicrobiales; family Nitrobacteraceae; genus Bradyrhizobium; species Bradyrhizobium sp. UFLA05-153. Next base: position 38,528 of record NZ_JBBIAM010000004.1, on the reverse strand, counting down.
GCTGCATAAGTCCGACGATCTGGATACGCACATTCAGCTTGGTATCCTGCTGGGTGAATGCGAAGACGTCGCGGGTGAGGAAGCCCATTACCGGCGCGCGCTGCAATATGCTCCCGATCATGTCGATGCCCGTTTCCATCTCGCCAATCTGCTGATGAGACGGAAGCATTTCGATGATGCGATCAGCGAGTTTCGGCAGGTGCTGCGGCAAAGACCGGATTTTGCGGCGGCCCACTGCAACCTTGGGGCAGTGTTATTCAATCTGTCCGCTTTCGAGGAATGCGAGCGTTGCTATCGTGAGGCCCTGCGCCTCAACCCGACATTTGCGGAGGCCCATAACAATCTTGGTGGTCTTCTCATCAAATTGGGGCGCCTCGACGAGGCGGAGGTCAATCTTCGCGAAGCTTGCAAACTGAACTCATGTTTCCCCGAGGCCTTGAACAATCTCGGTGACTTGCTGCGACTGCGGGGCCGGCTGGAAGAGGCGGAAGCATGCTGCAGGGAAGCTTTGCGTCTGAAGCCGGACTATGTTCCGGCGTACCTGATCCTGGGCAACGCCCTTCGCGAGTCCGGCCGCTTCCACGAAGCGGAGTCTTGCTATCGGGCAGCTCTTGATCGCAATCCGACCTGGCTGGAGGCGCTCAACAATCTTGGCACCCTGCTGTTTGATCTCGGGCGGCCTGAAGAAGCCATCCAGAGCTTCCGAACGGCGGTGTCGCAAAAGCCGGATTATGCCCACGCGCATTTCAACCTTGGGATCACGCTGTTGCTGGCCGGCCAGTTCGACGAGGGATGGCGGGAATATGAGTGGCGGTGGAAGCAGGACACGAAAAAGCAGCATCTGCGCGGCTTCAGCCAGCCTCTCTGGGATGGAGGAGATATCGGTGATCAGGTCCTGCTGCTGCATGCGGAGCAGGGCCTGGGCGACACGCTCCAGTTCTGTCGCTTCGTGCCGGCAATTGCGGCGGGGCGGCGGGTCGTTCTCGAGGTTCAGCGGCCGCTGGTGCCGCTCCTGGCGGGGTTGCCGGGAATTGAGAGCATCGTCGCCCATGGCGATCCGCTGCCGCCATTCGATCTGTATTGTCCACTATTGAGTCTGCCGCGGGTGCTTGGCACCACAATCGAAACCATCCCGCAGCAGGCATCCTATCTCCGGGCCGATCCGCAACGCGTGGCGGCCTGGCGCCATCGGGTCCGGCAGCTCGATGGCCTGCGGATCGGCCTCGTCTGGGCCGGCAATCAGACGATGAGCGGCGACCGGCGCCGATCCATTCCGCTTGAACGATTCTCGGAGCTGGCGGACCTGCCGGGGGTGAGTTTCGTCTCATTGCAGAAGGGATCGGGAGCCAGGCAGTCGCCGCCGCCTGGTCTGTCCTTGCATGACTGGACGGAAGATCTCCACGACTTCGGTGAAACCGCGGCGCTGATCGAGGCACTGGATCTGGTCATCAGTGTCGATACCGCGGTGGCGCATCTTGCAGGAGCTCTTGGCCGCCCGGTCTGGCTGCTCAATCGCTTCGATCGGTGCTGGCGATGGTTGCTGAACCGCGACGACAGCCCCTGGTATCCGACGCTGCGCCAATTCCGCCAACCTCAGCCCGGCGATTGGAGCAGGGTCCTCCAGGACGTGCGGGCCGAACTCGAGAAGTGCAGTTTGCCCCGATCCGCCGTCCAGTAGCGCCACGTACTCTCGAATGTCACACGCTCTTATGTGGGTGAGGGCGTCGTTATGCCGGTAAAGGCGCGTCGTTCGTTATGCGTGGCAAACGCATGCGCAGGTATTAAAACACCGGTACTGTGCATGGGGTTGTCTTTCGAGTTTTATTGGGACCCTCTCGCGGGCCGCCACGGGGTCACAGTCACGCCATGCGCCGCGTCAAGCAAATACGGTGTGCCCGGATTCATCCCGTGTGAGGTCAGCACCTCCTGCGGCGTTCGCTTTGGCACACCGACGAAACAGCCTTCGCCGCCAGGCAGGCGCACCTTTGGGGCTTCCGAGAGCCAGAAGGTGTCGTAGCGGTCCATGAACATGTCGAACACGACGGGGCCGCCGATGATCGCGACCGTGCCGGAGGCAACGTCGGCAAAAGAGCAGGCTTCCTCGAAGCTCGCGCCGAGCGGATTCCACAGTGTCGCGTTCGGCATCTCCGGATCGACCACGAGCGCTGCGATCTTGCGGGTCAGGATCAGCCGCTTGCGCTTGGGTGAATTCGGCTGTCCCTCATGCGAGTGCCGGCCGTGCACGATCAGCGCAGTGCGATCGAGCGCCTGCTCGAAGAACCTCTTGTCGCCCTCGAACTTCAGGCTGTCGGGCATGACGTGCCGCGCGTCGGCAAGCATGCCGTCGGCGGAGACGATGACGTAGCCTTCGAAACGGAAAGACAACGGCGCGACTATTCCGAGACCGTCGTCACCACGCTGTTGACCGGGCGCTGGCTCACAGTCGGCAGCTTGACGTCCTTCAGCAGCTCCTGGTCGTACTCGGGCAGCGTCGACACCGGGCTCTTCGCGCGCATCGCCACGACCTTGTAGCCGCCGGCCTTGAGCTGCGCGAGCAGCGCGGGCAGGGCCTCAGCGGTGTGCTTCTGGAAGTCGTGCATCAGGATGATGCCCTTGCCGAGCTTGGTGAGCTTCTTCATCACGGTGTCGATCACCTTCTCCGGCTTGGAGGCCTTGAAGTCGAAGGAGTCGAGGTCGCAGGAGAAGATCGCGATGTTGCGGTTGCCGAGATAGGTCACCATCTCCGGCGGGTGCTGGAGCGCCGGGAAGCGGAAGAACGGCGAGGGCGAGATGCCGCCGAGCGCCCATTTCACCGCTGAGAAGCCCTTCTCGATCTCGTCCTTCTTCTGTTGATCGGTGAGCTTCTTGTTGTTGAGGTTGGCGTGCGACCAGGTGTGCGCACCGATGGTGTGGCCGGCGGCATAGACCTTCTTCAAGATCTCCGGCTCGTAGGTCGAGTGCTTGCCGATCGGGAAGAAGATGCCGGTGGTGCATTCATCGGCGAGCGCCTTCAGCACCGCAGGCGTGTTGTTCGGCCACGGGCCGTCGTCGAAGGTCAGCACGACCTCGTGGTCGCGCAGGAAGTCGAGCTCCTTGAAGTGCTCGAAGCCGAAGCCTGGACCACCCGTGGTGTCGATCTCGACGGTGCGGGCGACGCCGAGCGCACTGGGATTGCTGCAGGCGGCGCGTGCCGGCTGCGCGCCCTGTGCCGCTGCTGGCGGGCTGGCGGCCGCGGCAAGGGCCGCTGCCGGCGCTGCGGCGGGGGCGGCCTGCGCGGCTGCCGCGGGCTTCGCGGCTGGGGTCTGCGACCATGCGGCGCTCGCCATCGCAAGAGAGATCGCGCTCGCCAAAATCAGTCCTGCCGCAACACGCATGATGTTGTCCTCGATAGATTGATACCGTTGTTCGGCCGTAGCTTTTTTGCCCCTGTCCGAACCTGTCCGCCCCAGACAATCCTAGCCTAGTTGGTGGGCCATCACCAATGCAACGGCTGTTTGGCTCAGCTAGGCAATTGTGCCCAGGCGCGTGAGACCAGCTCAGCTATCCGCGAGCGCCTTCGCGACCGCGGTCTTGACGCGCGTGTCGGTCGGCTCGACAGCAGAGGCGAAAACCTCGGCGATATAGCCGTCGCGGCCGATGAGGTATTTGTGGAAGTTCCAGCGCGGAACTTCCTTCGGCCGGGCTTCCGCCGCCCATTTGTAGAACGGATGGGCCTTGGGACCGACCACGACGGCCTTGGCGGCGATCGGGAAGGTAACGCCGTATTGGTGATGTGCGGTCTCCGAAATCTCGGTTACGCCGCCCGGCTCCTGGCCGCCGAAATCGTTCGAGGGCACGCCGATGATGGTCAGTCCGCGTTCGCGGAACTCGTTCCAGAGTTCCTGAAGACCAGCATATTGTGGAGTGTAGCCGCACAGCGAGGCTGTGTTGACGATCATCAGCGGTCGGCCGGTAAACGCGGCAAGCCGGATATCGTCGCCGGAGAGCGCGGGGAAGGAGAAGGCGTAAGCCGAGATCTTGCTCATCGACGCTTGCGCAAGGGCGCGAGTCGCGACGGGGCTGGTGATCGCGGCAAGCGCCGCGGTGAGCATTGTCCTGCGGTTCAGCATGGCGATGTCCCCGAAGGTGATCCGGGGACGATGATACTCCGCGCGCGCGACCAAGCGCGCTCAACACCGCGTTATGCGGAGGCCTAGCGCAAGCGGACGATGAAATCCGTGCCTTCGCCGGTTTCGCCCTGATTGATGCCCTGGTCGGAGACGATGATCGAGCTGCCGGTGGTCAGCATCTCGCCGATCTTCGCCATGGTGTCGGCGGGGATGGAGATGCGGTCGAGCGCCTCGGCCGGACTGTCCGGTGTGATCACAGGCTTTGCGGCGATCGGGATGACGCCGGCCATGCGCTGGCGGCGAGTCATGCGGCTGTCGTCGTCACGCTCCACCGAGCGGACGGCGACGGGCACCGACACCACCGACCAATGCAGCGCGTTGGCATCGCTCTTGTCGGCTTCCGCGGTGAAGACATGCGTGCCGAGCGGACGGTCGCTGGCCGCGATCGTCACGGGCGCATCGAACAGCGGCGAAAAGTTCTGCCGCACATAGATCTTGGAATCCTTGCGGCTGATGAACACCGCGATCTGGCCGGTACGCTTCGGCGGTTCGGGCTTTGCGGCTGGCGCGGGCTCGGTGATGCGGGTCTGATCCTTTTTCGCATCGGCGGCGGGCTGTGCTGCAGGCGTCGGCGCCGTCACGGTGACATCGGGCTTCTTGGCCTCGGTCGCTTCGGCCTTTGCCGGTTCAGGCTTGGCAACGTCAGCCTTAACAGCTTCGGGCTTGGTGCTCGCGCTCGCAGCAGGCTTGGCGGTCGCTTCGTCCGTTTGCGGTTTTGCCGGCTCGGATGCGTCAGCGATTTTCGCACCGTTCGTCTTTGCGTCTTCGTTCGGAGGGGCCTTGTCAGCGGGGGCCTCCTCGCGCGCCATCGCGTTGCCAATGGTTGCGTCCGACATCACGGTATGGCCGACGGTCGAGCGCAGCTCCATCGCCGGCTCGGCGTTCACACTCTTGACCTCAGCAGCCTTGACCTCCGCGGCTTTGCTCTCTTCGGCCTTGCTCTCAGGAGACATGGCCTCGGGGGCGCCCTTGTCCGCCTTGTCGGCGACGGTTGTCGCAGGCTGCTCCAGGCTCGCCGTCGGCTGCGGCGGGACGCGCAGGCTCGCGAGCAGGGGATGCGAGAAACTGTGCGGGGTCATCTCGCCGGGCGTCACGATCACGCGCGCGCCCATCTTGGTCCAATTCCACATCTTCACCGCGAACGCCATCGGCATGCGGATGCAGCCATGGGAGGCGGGATAGCCGGGCAGCACGCCGGCATGCATGGCGACACCCGACCAGGTGATGCGCTGCATATACGGCATCGGTGCGCCGCTATAGATGTTGGAATGGTGGAATTTGTGTTTCTGGATGACGCTGAACACGCCCATCGGCGTGGGATGCCCCTTCATGCCGGTCGACACCGGCGATTCCGCGAACACGCCGTTGGAATCGTAGACCGTCACCCTCTGCCGGTCGATCGAGATGGCGATGACCAGAGGCCCTTGCGGCTTGGCGCCGGTCTCCTTCTCGCCGCTCTCTTTCTTTTTCTTGCCCAGAACAGTGGCGCGCTTGCGCGGATTCGCACGCTCGATCCGCGGCTGCGGCTGGTGATAGTAAGAACCGTCGGTGTAGTCCGACCAGTAATACATCGCGGCTTCCGCATGGGTCGTGGTGCCAATCGCACCCGCCGCCGTCAAAATGGCGACCCGCCACAACCGCGCCCTTGCGCCAGAAGAACCGGTCACGCTCACGCTATTCATCCTCGAATCCGTCTTCCAAATCAGTAGTTAGTCTCGCAAAGGGGATACGCGTTCACCACTATAGCGGTTCTGATATCAGCCAATTTTGTCGAAGCCGTAGCAAAAAAGCCTCACAGACCGGTAAACGGAGGCTGCGCGGGTCAGCCGGTCGCCTTCCTGATCAGCTCTCGAATCCCTACATTGCGGGGACTTGTTACCGGAGAACTTCATGTCATCTCGTTTCCCCGGTCTTTCTGGCATGCACTTGAAAGGCCTCGCTTTATTCCTCCTGCTCATGGCCGTGCCGGCCAGCTTCGCCCAAGCCGCCGATGAGCCCGATCTGATCTTCCGCCGCTCCACCGTGTTCAAATGGCTGAGCCCGAACGACAAGCTCGCGACCTATGGCCTCGACGATCCCGAGGTCGAGGGCGTGGCCTGTCATTTCACGGTACCGGAGAAGGGCGGCTTCAAGGGCTGGTTGGGGCTCGCCGAGGAGGTCTCTGACATCTCGCTCGCCTGCCGGCAGGTCGGTCCCATCAAGTTCAAGGACAAGCTGGAGCAGGGCGACGACATGTTCCGAAGGCGCCGTTCGCTGTTCTTCAAGAAGATGCAGATCGTGCGCGGCTGCGATACCAAGCGCAACGTGCTGGTCTACATGGTCTATTCCGACAAGCTGATCGAGGGCTCGCCGAAGAACTCGACCTCGACCGTGCCGATCATGCCGTGGGGGCCGACGGATACCAGCATTCAGAAGTGCGGCGACTTCTTCACTCAGTGACGAGTTTGCGGCTGGCGCGCGGCCTTGCGAGAAGCGAGCCGGTCAGCCGCACGAACGCCTGCGGTGCCGCCTCATAGCCGCGGTCTGATTGCAGCGCCATCGCGCCGGTGGCGCCGCACTGCCTCTGTCTCTTATTGGCGCGGTCCGAACCCTGGTCCGCATCGCGCGCCATTGCGCGATCTAAAGCCATCATGATGGCCATCCCTCAACCCTGAGCCTCGGTTTGATGCCGGGCTTATCGATGTTCGAAGGCGTCGGTCGTCGCTGGAACAACCCCGGTTCAGCGGAACTTCGCGCTTCTTTGCGCTCCTCTTCAGCAGAGAAACGTAAAATGCGTGTGAAGCGGCTGCTTCGGGACGGTGAGCGCAAGCGCGCGCGGGCAGCTGCGGGAACGCCGGAGAGGGCCGCGAAGCAGCCGTCGGCCACGAGGCGACTTCACTGAAATAATTGGGGTTTTTGACTTAATGTTTCGTCGCATCGGCGACGACGAAACAATTCTCACGAAGATGAAACCATTTTCCGCATTTGGCGCATCACGGACGAAACCGCCCATGGTTATCACCCCCATCAGCGGTAGCGACGCACAGCCGCGGGAACTGGAGACTTCACATGCGGGCGCTCAGCTTCTTCCTCGCTTTCGGCTTCGTCCTCGCCGGATCCTCGCTGGCCGGAACGAGCGACAGCGGACTGCCGGGCGTCGGGACCTTTGCCTATAGCGGCTCGCCGGTTGGGGCCAAGGCGCCTCAGCCGATCGTGATGGCCGCGCGTCTCTGATCGCAGAAAAAAAGACCGGTAGGATCAAGAAAAGCCATCATGTTTCGCATCTGCGCCGCAGCTTTCCTCGCGTCCGTCCTCACGATCACCGCTGCCCAGGCTCAGGTGCGCTCTCCCAACAGGTTGCCGGATCCGCGCACCGATTTCGTGCGCCAATGCGCGCCGCACATGCTTGGGCGTTGGGCGCACCCGGAGGAAGTCTGTGGCTGCCTGCATGATCATGCCGCCGCCGTCGTCGAGGACCGCGACCTGCGCGAAGCGCTGCTTCGCGGCATCAGCGAGACCGGCGTGCCGACCATCGAGAACGAATGGGTGCCGGCCGCCAAGCAGTCCGAGATCGGACCGACCTTCACCAAGATCGCCAAGCCGACCCTTCAGTGCATGTTCGACCCGGCGAAGTAGACCGCACGCTATTTCGACTTCGGTCCAAACCGCGGCACGCAGGTGCGTGTCGCCGTGATGCCGCTTTCGGTCATCTTAGCACCGCGCACTTCCTTGATCTGCCCGGCGGGGCAGGTGCCGTCATCGACCATCACGCGCTGGCCAAGCCGCAAGCCGACGATATCCTGCTCGCGCCCGACCGTGTCGGCGCGCGCCAACGTTATTGTTGCTGCGGCAAACAGCGCGCACAGGCTCATCGCGCGAAAATGGGTCATGACGAAAAATCCAAACCTCGATGCGGCGATGTTAGAAAGCCGCGCGCGATTCTCATAGTGAACCTTCGTCACGCGCGCCGTGCCGGCATGTCGCTGCCGCGAAGCGCGGCCAGCGATTGCGTCGCGAGCTTTTCGGCTGACGCCACCAGTTGCGGAACGGAATGGCCGGAAAAGCCGAGGACGAAACCGGGCAGGGGACGGGCGCGCGCATAGGTGTCGGCCAGCAGCCAGCCTTCCGCGCCGGCCGCGTGCTTGGCCTGCGAGGCGATGCGCAGATCCACCGACGGCTCGAGGCGCCAGCCTCCCTCGCCCAGTCCAGGAGCTCGAGCCGGCGCGGCATCGACATCTGCACGCCCAGCGGAAATTGATGCGACGGCGTGACATAGGCCGCGCGCGCCCTTGGTGCCGCCGTCCGGCCCTTGGCGACACGCAGGCCGTGCTCGTCGACCGGCACGGAGACAGCGCGATATCCGCAATGGAGGATCGTCGCGCGCGCGGTGGGGTAGCCCGGATCCTCGCACCAGATCTGGTCGTTGGTTTTGAGGATCGCGCCGAGCACGATGCGCAAGGCGTGCAGCGTGCCTGAGGTCAGCATGATCTGGTCGGGATCACAGCGCAGGCCCCGCGCCGCGAGCAAATGATCGGCAACCGCAACGCGCAACTCGCGGCTGCCGCGCGGATCACCATAGTGCAGATGTTCACTTCCGAAGGCGCGCATGCGCCGGCCGACGAAGCCGCGGAAGCGTTGCAGTGAGCGCTCGTCGATGTGGGTGCAGCCGAGTGCCAGCGTGCCCTGCCGCGGCGCCTCGACGATGATCTTCGCCTTGCGCGCATCGCTCACGCGCGCGGGAATTTTTGCAGCGACGAACGTCCCGGAGCCGACGGTTGCTTCCGCAAACCCGTCGGCGATCAGCCGCTCATAGGCCGTGACGACGGCGTTGCGCCGGAAACCGGTTTGCTTCGCCAGCGTCCGCGATGGCGGCAGCGGCTCGCCCGGCCTGACCAGGCCTTCCACGATCGCGTGGCAGAGCGCCTGGTAGAGCCGGTGCGCCGAGGGAGCGCTCGCCGTAATGTGCGCTCCCGAAAAATCGAGCGGCAGCTCGGCCCTGCGCGGCGCGGCTTTCGGGGGCGGTTTTGAATTGGTCGGAATTTTTCGCATGGAATTGGCACTATCGCAGACCAAATGGGGCGCTACAACTCCTTCCAGATTCAATTTCACGACAGGAGCCGCCGTGTCCGACGGTATCGCCACCACGTCCTATCCGGTCTCGTCCCGCAACCAGGTGAAGCGCCGCCATGATCGCGGGTCCTATGATCACGCCACCGTTCACCGCATCCTGGACTCCTCGATGCTGTGCCACGTCTCCTATGTGATCGACGGCCAGCCCTATTGCACGCCGACCTTCTTCTGGCGGGAAGGGACCAAGCTCTATTGGCACGGCTCCAGCGCGAGCCGCATGCTGCGCAACCAGTCGAGCGGGCAAAGGGTCTGTCTCACCGTTGCGCATCTCGACAGCCTCGTGCTGGCGCGCTGCGGCTTCAATCATTCGGCGGATTATCGCGCGGTGATGGCCTTCGGGACCGCTTACCTCGTGACGGACGCGGAGGAGAAGCAGCGCGCGCTGGTCGCCATGGTCGACCGCTTCTTCCCGGATCGCACTGCGGGCTTGCGCCCAAGCAGCACGCAGGAGGCCAAGGCGACGTCCTTCATCGCGATGGAGATCGAGGAAGCCTCCGCCAAGGTTCGCACCAAGGGCCTTGCAGACGACGATGAGGACTACGCACTGCCAATCTATGCGGAGCGGATCCCCGTGCGCACCGTGCTTGGCGCGCCGGAACCTTGCAAGCGCCTGCTCGACGGCGTCACGCGGCCAGCGACGTTGAATGGTTATTCGGAGGGCCGACTGCTCGAAGATGCATTGCTGGATGCCTATTTTGAGGAGTACCCGGAGGGCTGAAATCGGCTAGCTTCGCGGCGCTCTTTGGAATGCCTGACGGAGTTGCCAGCATGAATGCCGATACGCAGCAGAGGATTCTCGACGCCGTCGATGTAGGCTTCGAGGCCCAGCTTGCGACCACCCGCGATTTCGTTGCGATCCCCTCGACCCGCGGCGCTGAGGGGCCCTGTCAGGATATGATGGGTGATCTGCTCCGCGCGCGGGGTTATGAGGTCGACGACTGGCACATCAATGTCGACGAACTCAGGGATCTGCGCGGCTTCGGTCCGATCGAGCATGATTTCTCCAAGGCGCGCACGGTGGTCGGCACCTACCGCCCGCAAACGAGTGGCGGCAAATCACTGATCCTGCAAGGCCACTGCGACGTCGTGCCGGCGGGACCGCTGGAGCTCTGGGACACCCCGCCATTTGCGCCGGTCATCAAGGACGGCAAAATGTACGGCCGCGGTGCCTGCGACATGAAGTCCGGCACCATCGGCGCACTCTATGCGCTCGATGCGATCAAGGCCGCAGGCCTTCGGCCCAAGGCGCGGATCCATTTCCAGTCCGTGATCGAGGAGGAGAGCACCGGCGTCGGCGCGCTCTCGACGCTCCAGCGCGGCTATCGCGCCGATGCCTGCTTCATTCCGGAGCCGACGGGCGGCAAGATGGTGCGCTCGCAGGTCGGCGTGATCTGGTTTCGCCTGCGCGTGAAGGGCCATCCGACCCATGTGGCGTTTGCCGGCTCCGGCGCGAATGCGATCATGGCGGCCTATCATCTGATCCAGGCGCTGCAAAAGCTCGAGATCGAGTGGAATGAGCGCGCGAAGGCCGATCGCCATTTCAAGACGCTCAACCATCCCATCAACTTCAACCCCGGCATCATCAAGGGCGGCGATTGGGCCTCCAGCGTGCCGGCCTGGTGCGACGTCGATTGCCGCATCGCGGTCTTGCCGGGCTGGTCCATCGCCGACCACCAGAAGGAGATTCTGGCCTGCGTCGCGGCCGCGGCGCGCAATCACCGTTTCCTCGCTAACAATCCGCCCGAGGTCGAATGGTCCGGCTTCCTGTCGGAAGGCTATGAGCTGACCAACGCGGCTGCGCCGGAAGCCGCCTTCGGCAAGGCCTTCAACACCGTCTATGGCGGCGCGGTCGAAGACCTCGTCTTCACCGCGCTCACCGACACCCGCTTCTACGGCCTCAACCACGGCATCCCCAGCCTCTGCTTCGGCCCGAGCGGCGGCGAGATCCACGGCTTCAATGAATATGTCGATCTGGAGTCGCTGAAGAAGTCTACCAAGGCGATGGCGCTGTTCATCGCGGAATGGTGCGGGGTGGAGAAGGGGTAGCCCTTTGCCCCCTCCGCCGTCGTTGCGAGGAGCGAAGCGACGAAGCAATCCAGACTGGTGCCACGGAAAGAACTCTGGATTGCTTCGCTGCGCTCGCAATGACGGAGTGTGGTGGCACTCCCTCACCTGAGGAGCTTGCGAAGCAAGCGTCACGAAGGATGACGGCGTGGCCGGTGGCCCCGCCCTTCGAGACGCGCGCCAGGGCGTGCTCCTCAGGGCGAGGAGCGGTGCCCGATATAGGTGCGCCTTTAAATGCTTTAAGCTTAAAATAAAGACTAGGATGGCGGCGCGGCCGGTGGCAGACTGGCGACCTGTCGCCTGCGAGTCTGGGAGTAACGATGCGCGATTGGGATGATGCGTATGCCAACTCGGCTCATGTGCCGGGATCGGACACACTGCCCGCGCTCTGGGCCGAGCGCGCCGCGTCCTATCGCGCGGGGCTCAGGGCATTTCGTCCGGACATCGCCTATGGCTCAGGCGAGCGCCAGTGTCTCGACCTGATCCTGCCCGATGGCGACACAAAGGGCCTCGTCGTCTTCGTCCATGGCGGCTACTGGATGCGGTTCGACAAATCGTCGTGGACCGACCTTGCTGAAGGCGCGCGCCACCATGGCTTTGCCGTCGCGCTGCCGAGCTACACGCTGACGCCGGCCGCGCGCATCTCCGACATCACGGCCGAGATGGCGGCTGCAATCGCCACCGCGGCCGCGCTCGTCGCCGGACCGATCCGGCTTGCCGGCCACTCCGCCGGCGGCCATCTCGTCACCCGTATGCTCTGCAAAGACAGCCGGCTTGAGCCTGCAGTCTACAACCGCATCGCCGGGACGCTGTCGATCAGCGGTCTGCACGATCTGCGCCCGCTGCTGAAGACCAAGATGAACGCCACGCTTGGCATGACTCTGGAGGAGGCGACGCTCGAAAGCGCCGCGCTGCATCTGCCGCGCGGACACGTGCCGCTCACGGCCTGGGTCGGCGGCGCCGAGCGGCCCGAATTCGTCCGCCAGGCCGAGCTGATGGCAAACGTCTGGACCGGTTTTGACGTGCCGACGCGTCTGGTGGTCGAGCCTGGCTACAACCATTTCACGGTCGTCGACGGGCTCAAGGATCCCTCGTCGAAAATCACCGCGAACCTGGTTGGCCTGGACTGACGCAGATCTGAGAGGGGATGTCATGACCAGCAACGACTACGATCCCACCGCCGAGGGCGCCGAGACCGATTTCGCTCGGCGGATGTCCTACGGCGACTATCTCCAGCTGGATGCGATCCTTGGCGCGCAGCATCCGCTGTCGGATGCGCATGACGAGATGCTGTTCATCATCCAACACCAGACCTCGGAGCTCTGGATGCGCCTTGCCATTCACGAGCTCAGCGCCGCCCGTCGCGCCATCGCGCGTGACGAGGTATCGCCGGCGATGAAGATGCTGGCGCGCGTCTCCCGCATCTTCGAGCAGCTGAACAGCGCCTGGGACGTGCTGCGCACGATGACCCCAAGCGAGTACACGCATTTCCGCTCCAAGCTCGGGCAATCCTCGGGCTTCCAGTCGAGCCAGTATCGCCTGATCGAATATCTCCTCGGCAACCGCAATCACGCGATGCTGAAGCCGCATGCGCATGACGCCGAGGTCACGCGTCTTCTCGAGGCGGAGCTGGCGACGCCGAGCCTATATGACGAGGTGCTGCGCCTCGCCGACCGCAAGGGGCTCGCGATGCCGCCTTCTGTCCTGGCGCGTGACGTCCGCGAGACACACAGCCTGAACGAAGGCGTGCTGGAGGCGTGGCGGGAGGTCTATGAGGCGCCGGAGACGCATTGGATGCTCTACGAGCTCGCCGAAAAACTCGTCGACTTCGAGGATTATTTCCGCCGCTGGCGCTTCAATCACGTCACCACCGTCGAGCGGGTCATCGGCTTCAAGCGCGGCACCGGCGGCACCGGCGGGGTCAGCTATCTCAAGCGCATGCTGGAGGTCGAGCTGTTTCCCGAACTTTGGCGCGTCCGCACCATTCTTTGAGCCAGCCATGACCAAGACCCGACTGCGCGTCTACGACGACACCAGAGCGCTCTTCCATCTGCCCGAGGGCGTGATCTATCTCGACGGCAATTCGCTCGGCGCGCTGCCGCTGGGCGTTGCCGAAAAGGTTGACCGCGTGATCCGGCAGGAATGGGGCGATGAGCTCATTCGCGCGTGGAACACGGCGGGCTGGTACGTGCAGCCGCGCAACGTGGGCAATCGCATCGGCCGGCTGATCGGCGCGGAGGCAGGCTCGGTGATGATGGGCGACACGCTCTCGCTCAAGGCCTACCAGGCGCTCGCCGCCGCGCTCGATATGAAGCCTGAGCGCAAAATCGTGCTCTCCGACACCGGCAATTTTCCGACTGATCTCTACATGGCCGAAGGCCTGATCGCGACGCTCGGGCGAGGGCACCAGCTGCGCCTCGTGGCGCCGGAGGCGGTCCAGGCCGCGCTGTCGGAGGAGATTGCGGTGCTCTACCTCACGGAGGTCGACTACCGCACCGGTCGCCGCCATGACATGGCGCAGCTCACTGCAAAGGCGCATGCGCTGGGCATCGTGACCGTCTGGGACCTCGCGCATTCGGCCGGCGCACTGCCGGTCGATCTCGCCGGCGTCGACGCCGACTTCGCTGCGGGGTGCACCTACAAATATCTCAACGGCGGTCCCGGTGCGCCGGCCTTCCTTTACGTCGCGCCGCGCCACGCAGATCGGGCGCGCGCCGCGCTCTCGGGCTGGATGGGCCACGCAAAGCCGTTCGCCTTCGATCTCGGCTATGCGCCCGCGGGCGGCGTGGAACGCATGCGCGTCGGCACGCCGCCGGTGCTCGCGATGGCTGCGCTGGAGGCTTCACTCGACATCTGGGACCGCGTCGATCTTGGCGAAGTGCGGGCCCGCTCGCTGGCGCTCGGCGATCTCCTGATCGCGGAGGTGGAGCGCCGCTGCCCGGAGCTCAAGCTCGTGACGCCACGCGCGCACGAGATGCGTGGCTCGCAGGTTTCCTTCGCCTTTGACGGCGGCTACGCCGCCATGCAGGCCATGATCGCCCGCGGCGTGATTGGCGACTTCCGCGCCCCCGACATCATGCGCTTCGGCCTGACGCCGCTGTATATCGGGGAGGACGAGGTGATGAAGGCCGCCGAGATCATCGAGGAGGTGATCGTTGGCGAAGTATGGAGGCGACCGGAATTCCAGGTCGTGAATGCGGTGACGTAGCCCGCGCTGTCTCCACAACGTCATTGCGAGCGCAGCGAAGCAATCCAGACTATCGCCGCGGTGGGATTCTGGATTGCTTCGTCGCTTCGCTCCTCGCAATGACGAGCTTGTGGCAAGCGCTATCCACACTGTCGTATCCCAATTGTTCAAGCCAGGGCATGACTGAGATTGTGTATCAACCCGCCTTGCGCGCTTTCGTGCGCGCTGCCGGCGCTTTCTTCTTCGCCTTGCCCTGATTGTATTCGATCGCTGCACGCACGAGCTGTTTCAGCGCCCGCGCGTTGATCTTGTCACCTTCGAGGAAATCGATTGCGCGGCGTTCGTTGCCATCGAGGCCGGCGTTGAAGAGTTTTTCGGGATCGGCGAGACGCGCTCCGTACATGAAGGTCAGCTTCACCTTGCCCTTGTGGGCATTGGCGACCGCGATGATGCCGTCGCGCTCCCACACCGGACTGCCCATCCACTTCCATTCCTCGACGATCTCGCTGTCGGCCTCGAGGATGGCGTTGCGCAGGTTCGCAAACATCTTGCCGCGCCAGTCGGTGATCCCGGCGATCAGTTGGTCGATTTTTTCCGATGGAGTCATTTGAGGTTCTGTGCTCCCAATTCTGGTCCTGTTCTACGTCGGGCGAGCGATCGCCGTCAGCCACTTCGCCATTTGGTGGCATAGGGCAGGGCGAACAGATAGAGGCCGGAGAGCAGAAGCAGGATGAGCGGGAACAGCGCCAGGAGGCCGATCCAGACCGCCTGCATCTCCAGCCCCATGGCGAGGACATTGACGATGACGGCCACCGTGAAGCCAATCGACAGCCAGCGGTGAACCTGCCGAATCCACATGTTCCAGTTCAATGAGACCTCCTGTCCTAGAGTGCAACGGCGGCGTCAGTCTGCCTGCGGCAGGACCTCTTCCAGCTTCGCCAAGAACTGCTTCCATCCGGCATGCGCGCCGCCATAGGCCTGCTTCTGGTCCGGGCGGAATCCCACCTGCTCGACGCGGAGCAGAGTTCCGCCGCGCGTCGGGGTGAGGGTAAAGGTCACCACGCTCTCCAGATTGTAGGCCGCATCCTGATGCGCAAAGTTCCAGGTGTAGGCGAGCGCCTTGTTCGGCTCGATCGTGAGGACCTCGCAGTCGAGCACGCCGCCCCACTCGCCGGTGAGGTTGAAACGATGGCCCAGCACCGGCACAAAATCGTTCTTCATCAGCCACTCCGAGATCAAATGCGGCTGCGTCAGCGCCCGCCAAAGCTTCTCGGGCGGATGTGCGAACTCGCGCTCGACGACGACGGAACGGGTCTCGATCTTGTTCATTGGTCCATCCTCTTGAGAAGATCCTCGAGGTCATCGAACCGGCTTTGCCAGAAGCCGGTCATCTTGCTGGTCCAGTCGATCAGCGGGGCGAGCGCGCGAAGCTGCGCGCTGTAATGCGTCTGGCGGCCCTCGTGGCGGTCGCGCACGAGGCCCGCTTGTTTCAACGCCATCAGATGCTTCGAAACGGCTGGTTGCGACACGCCGGCCCGCGCTGTCAACGCGCCAACGGTCTGCTCGCCGTGGCGGCACAGCCGTTCGAAGATAGCCCGCCGAGTCGGATCGGCAAGGGTCCGGAACAGCACATCGTGGGTGTTGGCCATGTGAGATTGATAACTCATTGGTTATGAATTGTCGTATAACCCGATAGTTATGAATTCGTCAAGCGGGGATGCGCCTGACGTCGCTCGCGCCTGGACGGAACGCCTCTAGCTTGAATCAATTCAAGCCAGGCGCGACAGCTCCAATCGCACCTCCGCTCGTGCCGGATGGCTGGGCTGCATGTTTCCGTATGGGTTGTAAGTTGACTTGCTCCACACGCCGGCGCTGAGTCAGTCCCAAGGCATCGCTGCCGGGGAACGAGCAGACGTGCCGGCAGGAGGGCGGAAATGTTCGAAGTGCGCAAGCCTGGTTGCATCTTCATCGTCTTTGTGTTGCTCGTCGCAATTGGCGTGAGCCTTGTTGCTTCGCGGCCTGCGCAGGCGCAACAGAACTCCGCGGTCCTTTTCCAGAACGTCCGCATCTTCGATGGCCGGAACAGTACGCTCTCGGCGCCATTCAATGTGCTTATCCGCAATGGCAAGATCGAGAAGATCTCGGCCGCGCCGCTGACCGCGGATGCGCAGGCGATCGATGGCGGCAATCGCGTGCTGATGCCCGGGCTGATCGACGCGCATTGGCACGCGATGCTGGTGCGCCCGACGCCGGCGGCTGCGATTGCGGGCGACGTCGGCTACCTGAATCTGCAAGCGGCCGCGGAAGCCACCGCCACACTGATGCGAGGTTTTACGACGGTGCGCGACATGGGCGGCCCGAGCTTCGGGCTCAAGCGCGCCATCGACGAGGATCTCGTGGCAGGTCCCCGCATCTATCCCTCCGGCGCGATGATCACCATCACCGGCGGCCATGGGGACTTCCGGCAATTGTCCGACCTGCCGCGGACGATCGGCGGCATGCTGAGCCGCATGGAGCTGATTGGCGGCAGCATGGTCGCCGACAGTCCGGACGAGGTCCGCGTGCGCGCCCGCGAGCAGCTCATGCAGGGCGCGACGCAGGTCAAGCTCACGGCGGGCGGCGGTGTGGCCTCGCCGTTCAGCCCGCTCGACGTCTCCACCTTCACCGAGCCCGAGCTGCGCGCGGCGGTCGAGGCGGCCGAGAACTGGGGCACTTATGTGGCCGTGCACGCCTACACGCCGGTGGCGATCCAGCGCTCGATCGCGGCGGGCGCGAAATGCGTCGAGCACGGCCATCTCATGGACGAGGCCTCGGCGCGTCTGATGGCCGAGAAGGGCATCTGGCTGAGCACGCAGCCGTTCCTCGATCTCGCCGGTGCCGCCGCGCTGGGGCCCTCGGAGCAGGACAAGATGCAGCAGGTGGTCACCGGCACCGACAGGGTCTATGCACTTGCCAAGAAGTACAAGATCAAGACCGCCTTCGGCACCGACGTCCTGTTCTCCAAGGCGCTCGCCGAGCGGCAGGGCGCGATGCTCGCCGACCTCACCCGCTGGTACACGCCGGCCGAGGCGCTGGCGATGGCGACATCGGCGAACGGCGAGCTCCTGAGCCTGTCCGGTCCGCGCAATCCCTATCCCGGCAAGCTCGGCGTGGTCGAGGAAGGCGCCTTGGCGGACCTGCTGCTGGTCGATGGCAACCCGATCGAGAACATCAAGCTGGTCGCAGACCCCGCGAAGAATTTCGTCGTCATCATGAAAGGCGGAAAGATCTACAAGAATACGCTGGCCGGCGACAGCAGGAGATAGCGACGTCGATAGTGTGGTGCGCCTGCGCCCACACCCCGTCATTGCGAGCGCAGCGAAGCAATCCAGGCTGTCTCCGCCGAGGCAGTCTGGATTGCTTCGTCGCAAGAGCTCCTCGCAATGACAGCGTTGATAGAGCTGCGCGCCTAACCTCGACGCTCGTAGGGTGGGGTAGCGAAGCGTAACCCACCATGTTGGCCGTAACCACCCCTAGCCCCCATGTCGCAGCACCTCGATGGGATCGAGCCGCGCGGCGCGCCAGGATGGGTAGAGCGTTGCGAGAAACGAAAGCGTCAGCGCCATGATCACGACTGCCGAGGTTTCTCCGACCTCGATGTCCGCCGGTAGCTTCGAAAGAAAGTAGAGCTTTGGCGGAAACAATTCGGTCCTGGTCAGCCAGGACATGAATTGCCGGATCGACTCGATATTGAGGCAGGCCAGAAGCCCGACTACGAAGCCGATCAGCGTACCTGCGACGCCGATCGAGGCGCCGGTGATCAGGAAGATCCTCATGATCGAGCCCTGCGAAGCACCCATGGTTCGCAGGATCGCAATGTCGCTGCTCTTGTCCTTCACCAGCATGACGAGGCCCGACACGATGTTCAGGGCAGCCACGAGGACGATCAGGGCCAGGATCAGGAACATCACGTTGCGCTGGACCTGAAGCGCGCTGAAGAAGGTCGAGTTGCGCTGTCGCCAATCGACCAGGAAGATCGGCCGGCCGGCCGCCTCCATCACGTTCCTGCGAAACATGTCGATGCGATCAGGGTCGGTCGTGAACACCTCGATTGCCGTGACATCGCCGCTGCGGTTGAAGTAGGACTGCGCCTCCGCGATCGGCATGAAAACCATGCTCGCGTCGTACTCCGACATGCCGATCTCGAACACGGCCGTGACCTTGTATTTCTTGATACGCGGCATGACGCCCATTGGCGTCACCGCGGCGTGCTGCGCGACGAGAGTGATGGCGTCACCGTCATGCAGCGAAAGCTGATCGGCGAGGCCCTGGCCGATCGCAACGCCCTGATCGTCGTCAAAATGCTCGATCGACCCCTGCTTGATGTTGCCGGCGACCGAAGCGAGCTTGTTGAGATCGACCCCTCGGATCCCGCGCACCAGAACGCCGGAGGCGTTTGCGGATGATGCCAATGCCGTCCCGTCGACGACGGGCGCCGCCAGTCGAACCCCCTTCAACTGGTTGATCCGTTCGGTCACGTCCTTCCAGTCGGTCAGAGGCGATTCCAGCGGCTGAACCAGAACATGCCCGTTGAGCCCAAGGATCTTGTCCAGAAGCTCTTTGCGGAAGCCGTTCATGACCGCCATCACGATGATGAGGGTCGCGACGCCCAGCATGATGCCGAGAAACGAAAACCCAGCGATGACCGAGACGAAGCCTTCCTTGCGCCGCGCGCGCAGGTAGCGCGCAGACAGCATCCATTCGAACGGCGCAAAGGGAGCGGTCTTCCGCGGCGCTGTCATGATCCTCAGGGCTCGTCAGGCCTGTCATTGTGTCCGGTTGCAGCCGGTTTGGCGACCCTGGAGTCCTCAGGCAAACGTGGCGCGTGGAGGCAGCATCGATATCATCGCGGCTATGACCTCGGACGTCATTGCTTTGCGCCGCGGGACAATTCACGTTGAGAATTCAAGACACTGGGAGGAGATCCGATGACGCCGCTCGAAAGACTTCATGCGATGAAGATGCCGTTCGCCGAGCTCAAGGGTGTGCAGTTCGTCGCGGCCGAGCCGGACTGCGTGGTGGCGAGAATGACGATTAGGCCCGACCTCTGCACGCTCGGCCACATCGCGCATGGCGGCGCCATCATGGCCTTGGCCGATTCGGTCGGGGCGGCCGCGACCGTGATCAACCTGCCGGCGGACGCCAAGGGCACGACGACGCTGGAGAGCAAGACCAATTTCATTGGCGGGGCGATGGAGGGGACCACGGTGATCGCCACAGCGACTCCGATCCATCGGGGGCGGCGGACGCAGGTCTGGCAGACCCGTCTCGAGACCGAGGACGGCAAGCTGGTGGCGCTGGTGACCCAGACCCAGATGGTCCTCGTATGATCGCGGGGCTTTGATTTTGTTAACGAATTGGTCGTTTGCCATGCCTCTAACTTGGGCAGGTTCCCGTCTTGCAAACCATGCTGCGACGCACAATATAGGAGGCCTAGGGATTCGAACGCCTCCTCGAGGGACACCAAGAGGAGTTTTGACGTGGCACTTGAAGAGACCATCCACACAGAGTCGGTTCGGGGCTATGTGCGGACCCTGATCCAGCAAGAGGAATTGCCGCTCCTGCGCGATCATCTGCTGAGGCTCGATCCCGAGAGCCGGCACGACCGCTTCAACGGTTTTCTCGACGACAGCTTCATCGAGCGTTACGCCGCGCGCTGCGCGGACGACGGTACCGTGATCGTCGCCTACATCGTCGAAGGCGTGGTCCGCGGCGCGGCCGAACTGCATCCGCCGGAAGGCGATTCGCTGCCCGAAGTGGCGTTCAGCGTGGAAGCCTCCGCGCGCCGCCAGGGCGTCGGGACCGTGCTGTTCCGGCGGCTGATCGCGGAAGCGCGCTGGAAGGGTTTTGGTCGCCTGCGCATCACGACGGGCGCGGAGAATCACGCGATGCGGGCGCTGGCGAAGAAATTCGGCGCGCATCTGGCATTCCGGCACGGCGAGTCGACCGGCACGATCGATCTCACCAAGACGCCGGAGGCGGAGCTTGCGGATCTCGCTGCTGCGCCATTCAAGGCCGGCCGCGCGCTGCTGAGCTTCAACAGCACGTGGTGGAAGCTGTTTTCCAGCATGTACGGCAATCGCGCTGCCTGAGCACGATTCGCAAAAGTGCGCGGCGGTTTTGCCTCGCGACAAACGCGAAGTGTTTGCACCGAGATCGTGCGCAGACAAAGAGAATCAAAAAGCGGACCGGCGAGGCCGGTCCGCTTTCGTATCTTCAAAGACTAGAGCGCTTCAGGTGCCAGTACGCTTGTCGTTGCCGAAGCGGCGCACGACGCGGCGCTCGACCACCACCGAGCGCTGCGCGCCCTGTTCGCCGGCGATGACGCGCGTGGCGGTGATACGGCTGTTGGTACGGGCCTGCTTCTTCACCTCGGCCTGCACGACGTCGAGCGGCATGCCCATCAGGGACGCGGCGATCTCGGCCTGCTGCTCCTGATCGTCGGTGATGCCGATCGCGGCGAAAATCGCCTCGTCCAGGGTCGGCGGATCGTGGCGGACGCGCCGCGTGCCATATTTGGTATTCCAGTCTGCGCTCATGGTAGCCTCATTTCGATCCGGGATACCTAGTGCCGCCTATGTTGCATTGCAATATGAATTTGGTGTGGCATCTCAGTTATTCGCCTCTTGCATTGATCCCATGTCAGGGCGGTGACGGCTGACCGGCGTCGAGCGCGATCTTCGGCTGCGGCCAGCGTTTAAGTGCTGCATGTCCGGCGTTGGTCAATCCGTAGATTCCCCGCTCGGCCCGTGCGAACCAGCCATAGACGTTGTGCAGCAGGATCTTGCCGGCATCAGGACACCGCGCGCGCAGATCGCGCACCGCCCGTGGGCCGTCGGCGAGTGCCGAGGCACAGGCCAGCGCCTGCTGGCGATAGGCGGTCATGATCGGCGCGCGCGTGCTGCCGCCGAGGACTGGATCGCCGTGGCGGCGCTGATGTTCGGCGACGAGTCGCGAGCGCTTCTTCGGCTCGCGGCGCGGCGCCGCGGTCGGCGGCTTCACCAGCACCTCGACCTGGCCGCGCTCGGTGACTCCAAGCATGCCGAAGCCGAGGCGGCGGCAGAGATTGCGATAGCGCGCATCGCTCTCGCGCCCCTTGCCGCGCGCGGACATTTTTGCGGCGATCCAGATCTCATCGCCGGCCGGGGCGCGATCGACCGCCTGCAAGATCAGCTCGAGATTGAAGGCGAGCTTGAGCTCGCCGATCACCACGACCGGCGGATCGCCGGCGCTGAGACCAACGAGATCGCAGCCGCCGATCTCGCCCTTCACGGTGAAGCCGAGCTCTTCGAGAAAGCGTTTGACAGGCAGATAAAGCGCGGTTTCCAAAGGCCGTTCCGTCGGAGAATCAGTTGCGGTCAGTCTAGCCCGGATCTGAGGCGCTTCTCGCGCCATTTGATCGGGGGTGGATGGGCCGGCTATCTTGCCAGCGGGACAGTCGGGCGCTTTGCAGAAGATGACAATCAGGAACGGGCTCTATCACATCCGGATCGAGATGCTGGATGGCGTGCAGGGCGGCAATCAAGGCGTCATGGTGCTGCGCGACGGCGCCATGCGGGGCGGCGATTCTTTTTTCTTCGCCTACGGCAGCTACACCTCGGCCGACGGCAAATGGAAGGGCGAGTTGACTAACGAAGAGCATTCGCACTCGTTCGACGAGCGGCCGGTGTGGGGCCGCAAGGTCGTGACCATGGGCTTCAGCGGCACCTACGCCGACGAGACCGCCTGTGGCGAAGGCATCGCGCTCGCCGGCAAGCAGAGCATCCGCTTCAAGGGCAATCTGCGGCTACTGGTGCCGGATTAAACCCGTCCGCTCACCGGGATCAGTGCGCCCGTCACGGCGCTTGCGGCGTCGCTTGCGAGGAACAGGATCACCTCGGCAAGTTCCTCAGGTCGCACCCATTTGGAAAAATCAGCATCCGGCATGCTGGCGCGGTTGGCCTTGGTATCGATGATCGAGGGCAGCACCGCGTTCACTGTGACCTTGCCTTTCCACTCGTTGGCGAGTGCCTCTGTGAGGCGGTGCACGCCGGCCTTCGAGGCTGCGTAGGGACCCATGCCGGAGCCGGCCTGGAGCGCGCCCATGGCGCCGACATTGACGATGCGCCCGGCCTTCGAGGCCGCGAGATAGGAGAGCGCTGCGCGCGAGGTGTTGAGCGCAGTCAGCACGTTCAGCGCATACATGCGCTGCCAGGTCTTGATGTCGCCGTCGGCGACGGTCTCGAAGGCAAAGCCGCCGGCGATGTTGATCAATGCATCGAGGCGGCCGAAATGTTTTGCCGCCGCCGAGACCGCCGTCTTCGCCTGCGCCTCGTCCGAGAGATCGACGCCGCCGAGCTCGATATGCTGCGCTGTCGCGGGCGCCTGCGAAGGTGCGTAATCGATGCCGGCGACGCGCGCTCCGCGCGCCAGCGCCGTCCCCGCCACCACCTTGCCCAGCGCCCCGAGCGCACCGGTCACGACAATGACTTTTCCCTGCACGATGCTCTCCGTCGGTTTAGTTCCCGCCGACTATTGCGCCGAGCGAATTGGACTTGCAATGACGGCGGCTTCAAGACTGGCTTAGATGCAACGTTAGATCGTGGAGGAGGTTGTTTCATGTCTGACAATTTGCCGGCCATCGAGTTTCCCGCAGCGATCGTCGACCTAAAATACCCGCTGATGCGGCTTCGGCAGGCGTTGGACGGGAAGGGCCAGGTGCGCATCGTGGCCATGGGATCATCCTCGACTGCCGGACGAGGCGATGTCGTCCCGTATCCTTATCGGCTCGAGATGTATCTGCGACAATACTTCAAGGATGTTGTCCACCGGCCGGACATCCGGATTGACGTGCTCAATCGGGGCAGGGGCGGAGAAGAGGCAAACGAAGAACTCGGACGCTTCGACACCGATATTTTCCATGATGATCCGGCACTGGTCATCTGGCAGGTTGGAACGAACGCGGTCTTTCACAACGACATATACGACGTGGACGTCGTTGCCGGGAACATCAGGAAGGGCCTGGCGCAATTGCGCGCTCGCGGCTTCGAGGTTCTGGTGATTGATCCGCAGTATACGACGAAGATGCTCTGGGATGATCGAGCCGAGCTCTCGGACAAGATGGTCCGGCTGATCCGCGATGCGGCCAATGAGGCCGAGGTCAGTCTGTTTCAGCGCTGGGCGCTCATGCGGCATTGGCACGTGCAGGACAACGTGTCGTTCGAGCAATTGATAGACACGAGCGATCCTGACAAGCTGCATCAGGGCGACTGGAGCACTCAGCAGATCTCTTTCGCCCTCAAGAACGCCATCATCAAGGCGACCGGGCTGATGGCTTGAGAGGGCCGCTGTGGCTCACGCTTGCAGATAACGCTCCTTCAGTGCGATGCGCTCGGCGGTGCCGAGCCTAAGGCCGTCGCGCAAATAGGTTTCGAGATCGCCATAGTCAGCGCGCACGGCTTCGAAGCCGGCCTCGAGATAGGAGGCCTCCACTGAACCGATCGCGTCGCGGACGTCCTGCGGCAATTCGGATGCCGCCGACGCATCGCGGCGGTAGAACCGATTCGTCAGCAGATAGTCTTCCGCGATGGTCTCCTCGGGCACGCCGAGCGCATGAAGGATCAGCGCGCAGGCAAAGCCGGTGCGGTCCTTGCCGGCGGTACAGTGGATGACGAGTGGCGCGCGGTCCTCCAGGAGATGACCGAACAGCGCGCGAAAACTGTGCGTGTTGTGGCGAACATAGTTGCGGTAGGACTCGCGCATGATCTCGAGCGCAACGGGCGCGGTCAACGTGCCCTCGGCCATCTGCGCCCTGAGCGCTGCTACAACTGTCGGCTCGATCGGCAGCGAATGCGTGGTGATCTCGCGCACACCGCATAGCGCGTCGGCGCGCTCCTCGACGCCGCGGAAATCAAACGCGCTTCTCACACCCAGGCCGCGGACGATCTCGACATCGGCCTCGGTCAGCAGGCCAAGATGATTGGAGCGGAAGAGGCGCCGCCAACGCGTCTGCCGGCCGTCGGCGGTGGGATAACCGCCGAGGTCTCGAAAATTGCTGGCGCCTTGCAAGGCGAGGTGGCGGGCAGGGGAGTCTGACATAAGATCAGCCTGGGCTATGTTGCCGGCAGAATCGGTCGCCCGGCTCGTGCGCGATATACTTGAGCTCTACTACAGGGGACGAACATGGACCGGCACAAGGCCATTATTTTGGCTGTCGCCGTCTCGGCAGGCGGAACCTTCCTTGCGACCGGTGCGAACGCGCAGACGTTTCAGGGCTACCGTTGCGCTGACGGTACGCAGTTCATCGTGGCATTCTACGCGGACGACAAGCGCGCCTTCATGCAGATCGATGGTGGTGCCATTCCGCTCGCCAAGCGACCGACGCTGTCGGGGGCGCGTTACTCGGGCGCCGGGATCACACTCAAGACCGGCAAGACCGGTACCACGGTCAAGCATCTGAAGCGGCCGGTCACAGCCTGCGAACTGAGCTGAGCGCAAGAATCGAACACGAATCAAAAAGGGCCGAAACGATTTCGTTTCGACCCTTTTTCAAACTTCCGCCGGACGCTTGCGAGCGCGGGGCGGTACCGAAGGCAGCGCAGGCATCAGCGATCCCATTTCGGCTTGGCTTCCTCGATCGCCTCCTGGTGATACCAGCTGCCGCTGCAGATCGTCTCGACGACGGGAGAAGAGACGTGATCGGCCGGCAGACTGGCCTCGCCGTAGCGGCGACCGCCGAGAGCCGCACGGCCCCCGACGGGGAATTGGTAGATCGTGGCCGACCCTTGGCCCAAGTTACTGTTCATCATTGCGGTATCTCCTTCAGCCGGAGCGCTTGACCTCCATGGTGCGCCCGACTCGTTCGCTTATGGTTACTGGGTCACCCCATATTGGCCCTGCTTGTCGAAATGCAAAGTGCCGAAAACGACATCATTATTGGCCTAATTTGTAGGCAGTAGCGCCTCTGCACCCTGCAAGGCAGGTTCCGTGTGATGAACGCGTGGGCCATTGCGAAGGTTGCGAGGAGATGGCCAAGGGCTTCGCGAAAATTGCGGGCAATTGGCGCTGCTTTAGCCGGTGGCCGGGTGCAGCGCGGCACATGCTGTCAAATCGGGCGTTTTCTGCAGTTTTTTGCGGTGCGCGGTAACGTAAAGGTGCGCTGCTTTGACGCACGCATCCGTGAATCGCCGCCGAGGTTTGCAGCCTGACGGCTGGCGGTGGAAAACCTCCCGCAGTGCGGCGTTTTGGCACGCGAAATGCTTGTTAAGCGCCGGCCGATGGTGGCCGGGTACAACGTGCGGGGGCCACCGGTCCCCACCTTTCGCATCATCTACAGAGAGGCTCAATGACCAAGTACAAGCTCGAGTACATCTGGCTCGACGGATATACGCCGACTCCGAATTTGCGCGGCAAAACTCAGATCAAGGAATTCGCGTCGTTCCCGACGCTCGAGCAGCTTCCGCTCTGGGGCTTCGATGGCTCCTCCACCCAGCAGGCCGAAGGCCACAGCTCCGATTGCGTGCTGAAGCCGGTCGCGGTGTTCCCGGATGGCGCCCGCACCAACGGCGTGCTCGTGATGTGCGAAGTCATGATGCCCGACGGCAAGACCCCGCATGCGTCCAACAAGCGCGCCACCATCCTCGACGACGCCGGCGCCTGGTTCGGCTTCGAGCAGGAGTATTTCTTCTACAAGGACGGCCGTCCGCTCGGCTTCCCGTCGTCCGGCTATCCGGCGCCGCAGGGCCCGTACTACACCGGCGTCGGCTTCTCGAACGTCGGCGACGTCGCGCGCAAGATCGTGGAAGAGCATCTCGACCTCTGCCTCGCGGCCGGCATCAACCATGAAGGCATCAACGCGGAAGTCGCGAAGGGCCAGTGGGAATTCCAGATTTTCGGCAAAGGCTCCAAGAAGGCCGCTGACGAAATGTGGATGGCCCGCTACCTGATGCTGCGCCTGACCGAGAAGTACGGCATCGACATCGAGTTCCACTGCAAGCCGCTCGGCGATACCGACTGGAACGGCTCCGGCATGCACGCCAACTTCTCGACCGAGTACATGCGTACGGTCGGCGGTAAGGAGTATTTCGAGGCGCTGATGGCGGCCTTCGATAAGAACCTCATGGACCACATCGCCGTCTACGGTCCGGACAACGACAAGCGTCTGACCGGCAAGCACGAGACCGCGCCCTGGAACAAGTTCAGCTATGGCGTGGCCGACCGCGGTGCGTCGATCCGCGTTCCGCACTCTTTCGTCAACAACGGCTACAAGGGCTATCTGGAAGACCGTCGTCCGAACTCGCAGGGCGACCCATACCAGATCGCTTCGCAGATCCTGAAGACGATCTCGTCCGTGCCGACCGACAAGAAGGCGGCCGCCTAAAATCCTTCCGGCCCGGACCTTGGGGGCTTGGTCCGGGTTGGCTCTCAAATCCGCCGAGGCCGAGAGGCTTCGGCGGATTTATGCATTTCGATGACAGTTGGCGATATCGAGCGTTGGGTCCGGGTGCACGAAACTTGTCTGTCACGGCCGAAAGCGGGATAGACTGGCGCCTCGGATGCGCGCAGGCCGGGGACACGGCTGGTGTTGGAAGGTTTCTACAAGGTACGGTTTCAGCTCGGCGAAGCTGTTGGCCGCAGCGTCATGCATGTCGGCGGCGGCAAGATGCTGGGCGGCAACTCGGCCTTTGCCCATATCGGCACTTATGAGAAGACGGGCGAGGAGGTCGCGATCGTCATCAAGACCGTGCGCCATAATCCCGATCCGAATTATCGCGCGATGGCCGGCACTGATGATGCGACCCTGATAGCGAAGGGCTGGCCGGACGGCGATCTCTTCCGTTTCAAGGGCGAGCTGAAGGAATTGCCAGGCGTGCCCTTCCAGTCGGTGATGATGCCGATCAGGGAGGACGAGGTGCCGATCGCCGGCGGCGTCGGGGAGGGCGGCATCGCCAATGGCCTCTATTCGATCCATCTGCGGATGCTGGACGGCATCGAAGGGGGCCTCACCGGCGTCATGCTGCTCAACCAGGGGCGCATCCTCGGCGGCGATGCCTCGTTCTACTATCTCGGCAGCTACACGGCTGCGAACGGCCGCTGGAAGGGCCAGATCCTGAACCAGGAGCACACGCCGGCCCGCGATGAAAACCCGGTGTTCGGCGGCCATGAGGTCGGCATCGGCTTCTCCGGCACCTATGACGACGAGCAGGCGGTGCTCGAAGCGACGGCGCTCGCCGGTAAACGCAGCCTGCGGCTGACCGCGACGCTGAAGCTGATGCATCGCGCCTGATTGATCGACGGGGACCATGGAAAACACCGTTCGCATGCTCTCGACGCTCGGCCTGATGGGGGCGATGCGCAGCCTGTCCGCCGCTTACGAAGCCGGGACCAGTGTCCACATCGACGCCGACTTCGCGCCGACCCAGGCGCTGCTCAAGCGTTTGCGGGATGGGGAGGCCGCCGATCTCGTGATCCTGACGCGTGAAGGCCTCGACGAGGTCATCGCCGAGGGCCGCGTGGTGGCGGACAGCGCGGCTGACCTCGCGCGCTCCTATGTCGGCATCGCCGTGCGGGCAGGCGAGGCGCATCCTGACATTTTCAGTGAAAGCGCCTTGCGCAAGACGCTGCTTGCGGCGCGATCCGTCGCCTATTCGCGGCTGGGCGCGAGCGGGATCTACTTTGCCGAGCTGATCGGACGAATGGGCATTGCGGCTGAGATCACCGCCAGGGCGACCATCGTGCAGCAGGGCTTTACCGCGCAACGGCTGGTCAGCGGCGAGGCCGATCTCGCCGTGCAGCAGATCAGCGAGTTGAAGCAGGTCGAAGGCATCGAAGTGGTCGGGCCGATCCCGCTCGACCTGCAGACGCCGGCGCTGTTCTCGGCCGGCCGCATGGCGAGCGCGAAAAATGCTGAGGCCGCCGATCGGCTGTTGCGCTATGTGGCCTCGCCCGAGGTTGCGCCCGTGCTGCGGCAGTCGGGCCTCGAGCCTTGAATTTGCCAACGCCCGGACGCAACCTTCTGGCCATGCGGAAAGCTCTCTGCGCCTTTTTCCTGACGTTCGCGGCACCGCTCGCCGCACATGCGCAATCGGCCGATCTCGTGCTGTGTGATCGGCTGGCGGCCGATCCCAGCGATCCGGACAAGCCGACCGACGTGAAGGGGGTGGCCGAGGTCGCGAGCGCCGACATCGCGACTGCGATCAAGTTCTGCAAGACGGCCGCAGGCGGCTCGCGCCGCGCGATGTACGAGCTCGGGCGCGCCTACGCCGCCAATCGTCAGGCGGGGGAGGCGATGGCAGCGTGGCGCAAGGCGGCCGACAAGGGCTCGAGCGCGGCAATGGTCGAGCTTGGCGTGCTCTACGGCACCGGCGCAGGCGTCGCCAGGGACGAGGCGCAGGCGCGAAAGCTGTTCGAGAAGGCGGCGCAGGCCGGCAATCCCCGCGGCGTCAGCAATCTTGCCGCGCTTGGCGGTTCGCCCGGGGCAGCTCCGGCCGATCCGGCGCGGGCGCGCGAACTGCTCGGCAAGGCCGCCGAGACCAACGCGGAGGCGCAATATCAGCTTGGCCTGATGCTCGCGAGCGGCGATGGCGGTCAAAAGGACGATGTTGCGGCGCGCGCTCTGTTCGAGAAGGCGGCCGCGCAAAACCATCCGGGCGCGCTGGAGCGGATGGGCGCGTTCGCACAGGAAGGTCGCGGCGGTCCGAAGGATGCGACCGCCGCGAAGGCCTATTATGAGCGCGCCGCCGCGCTCGGCGATGAAGACGCCAAGAAGGCGCTGGAGCGGATCCGCTGTCCCTATGCGATCAAGAACAAGCAGGGCCAGCTCGTCACCACTCTGTGCTTCTGATCGCGGCACGCGTGTGACGCGTGCAATCCCGCAAGGTTGATCGAGCGCAACGAAATGCGACGACACGCCACGATAGGCTGTGCCGCAAGGCGGCCGGTCGCGCCGACCGCTGCCGCAAGAAGAACAATGGAGTTAGCAAATGCGACGGCGAAGCTGGGCGCTGGCCTTGGCGTTGATGGGCACTTCGGTGGTGCCGGTAATGGCGCAGGACCTGAAGTCTCCAACCGCTGGCGACTATGTGACGCGGCTCGGCGACATCATGGGCGCGGCACAGACGCGGCATCAAAAGCTCTGGTTGGCCGGCAAAGCGCAGAACTGGGAGCTCGCCGCCTATGAGCTGCGCCAGCTGAAGGCCAGCCTGGTCGAGGCCGCGTTGCTCTACTCCGGCATTCCCGTCAGCAACGTCACGACGCTGGAAGCGCCGTTGCAATCAGCGTCGGATGCGATCTCCGCGAAGGACGGCCGCAAATTCGCGAAGGCCGTCGGTGATCTGACCGAGGGCTGCAATTCCTGTCATCGGTCCATGAACCGCAGTTTTGTGGTGATGAGAGTTCCGACCGATCAGCGACCCTACGGAAATCAGCAGTTCTCGCCGCAGGGCAGGCCGTGACGGAACCTCGTTCGCGCCCCCGTCGTTGAGACCTGAACGAACAGGAGTCGCGACATGATCCGCAAATTGGCGTCCGGCGAATACCGGCTCTACTCACGCAAGGTGAACCCGAAGACCGGCAAGCGCCGCAACCTCGGAACGTTCAAGAGCCGCGCGGCGGCCGAGAAGCACGAGCGCGAGGTGCAGTATTTCAAGCGGCACTAGAATGCCGTCCCGGACCGGGCAACAAAAAGATCGAAAACAACCCCATGCAAAGTAGCCGGCACAACGCTGGCGGAATGCGGATTTAGCGAAATCTGTTGACGCGTCGGGCAAGTCAGAGGCATGATGGCATCATCGGAGCGGAAAGCGCCTCTCCAAAGGAGCGGCCTGCGCGGAAAAGCCGGATGGCCTCGGCGAGGCGGCGGTTCTAGATAACCCGCGAGTAGAAATCGCTTTCCGGGATTTCCTTCGTTGCTGAACGGGCTCTACAAGGTCGAATACGGCGTCAACGACGCGTTCGGCCGCAGCATCATGTGCATGCACAACGGCAAGCTGCTGGGCGGTAATTCCGCCTTCGCGCATCTCGGCACCTATGACGAGCGTGGCGGCGAGATCATCGGGGAGGTGATCACCGAGCGTCACAACAACGATCCCTACTACAAGCCGCTGATGGGCACCGATGTCGCCGCCATCAGCGTGCGCGGCCGGACCACCGGCAATGGCATCCGTTTCGAGGGCGAAGCCGCTCCGGTGCCGGGCGCGATGTTCTGGGCCGAGCTGACGCGGCTCGATGACGATGCGTTGCCGCCGCGGGGCATCGTCGGAGCAGGCGGCATCGCAAACGGGCTCTATGCGATCCATTTGCGCGCGCTCGACGGGGTCGATGCCGGGCTCTCGGGCGTGATGCTGCTGATGGACGGCCGCATCCTCGGTGGCGACGCGTTCTTCTATTATCTCGGGTCCTACTCTTCAGCGGATGGCCGGTGGAAGGGCGAAATCGTCAACCAGGAGCATACGCCGGCGAAGGGCGAGAATCCCGTCTTCGGCGGTTACGAGGTCGGCATCGGTTTTTCAGGGAGCTGCACCGCGGACAGCGGTGAGCTCGAAGGCATCGCGCTCGCGGGCAAGCGCAGCCTGCGCCTTGCGGCTTCGCTCAAGCTGATGCGGCGGGCCTAAGGCATGATCCGGAAAAGTGTGAAACGGTTTTCCCTCGCGACAAACGCGGAACGCGTTTGCGCGGAGATCATGCTCAAACAACAACCTAAAGCGCGATGACGATTCAGACTAATCTCATCGCGCTTAAGGGCGTGCACTCATAAATTCGTCGCGGCCGCTTTGCTGTTTGAAGGCGACGTTGAAGCCGATGCGCCTGCATGTCGGCCTTGGCCATGAGCCGACAGTCCCGCGCTTGATCAGACGCGGTTGGCAGAGGAACCGATTGTTCGTTTCTCGCCGAGTCCTGCTCACGATGCCACGCACAGGAATGATGGTCGGACTTCGTTCGGTTCAGCCATCCAGTAGCGCGGCCATCCGATGTCGATCGATGAGGCTGGGGTCTTGCGGCAATTGATGACCGTCCAATTCGGCGAGTTTTGCGGCTATATGCGGTCTAGCGATGACTTCCTGAGGCAGCGCAAGGCACATCGCGATTTCAATGATGCCACGGAGGACGTCTGCGTCTTGGGATGATGCAAAAAGAAGCTTGGCCATGACTGGGTTGGGTGCGGGGACCGGCATGCCCTCTTCCAGTGCGCTCATTTCAGCGATCCGCGCGCGGTCCGCGGCGATCTGATTTCGATAGAACGGTCCGACTTGCCTTTCGGTCTCAGCGTCGTATTCCCGGGAGAACGCTCCGGGGTCGTCGATGTGTCGGCGGGCAACATTACGGAGCACCTGTGCATGCAGAAGGCCGACGCTCAAGCCCCGTCCGGCGGATGGGTTGGTACATGCCCATGCATCACCCACAGCGGCGAATCCGGTGATGACGGGCTGACCATCGACGACAAACCGTCGGTACCGGTCGATAACCCCCGCCATCAGAAGGACGGGTGTTATTGGCTCGCCATCGAGCCAATGGGCTTGCCGCGGGCACGCGGAGACGACGCGATGGAATGTCGCCGTATCACGCAAGGCTCGCATCGCCTTGTTCTTCGCCGAGGTATACAAGGTAATTGACCAAGTATCATTGTCCCCGTCCAAGGTAAGGATCGAGAACAAGCCCATCGGCGTGAGCGCGCGACCCATCCTACGGGGCCGCTGCTGCCCGGAGAAATATCGCGTAAAATAAGCGAAGTTGCTGTCTTCGGCTTCCTCGATCGGGCTGCGGGCTCCCGCGCTGACGATCCAATCGCAAGCCGGGCTTCGCCGTCCCATGGCGTCGATTACCAGATCGGCGCGAATTTCTTCGCCAGACGTCGTACGTACCCCTGCAACGTGCGGCACACCAGGGATCGCCGAAGCGCCCGTAATCAATTCGCGAACCTTGGTCCCCCGACGGATCCTCACGTTAGGCGCGGTTTGCGCCATTGCAGCCACGGCCCACTCTACGATGGGTCTCCGACCAGTGACGAAGCGTATGGTCTCGTCGCCCGGACGCGGTGTCCGGTCCGTTATGGATCTGGGAAGAGATTGGCTGTCGAGATAGTCCACCCAAACGCAACCGGCTCGAAGCAGATCATCCGTCAAGCCCGGCAATTCTTGATCGCTGATCATCCGAAATCGCGAACTGAGGTTATGAGGTTGCCTGAATTGGGCAACTCCGGGGCGTTCCCACGAATCCCATCCCTCGGCAGATGCGATAGGTTGACCTGTCGGGTCGGCCTCTAGGACTGTGACGTGGTGGCCGTCGCGACCAAGCATCATCGCTGCGCATAATCCAATCACGCCTCCACCGCAAAACAGGATTTTGCTCATCCCTCTCTCCCTAGAGGTCGGCCGACCGTGGAAGCGGACGGAATCCTCATCGTTTCCCGCGGCGAAACGACAACGACCGCCAATCACGCGGGCAGGACCGACTCAAGACATAGGTCTATATGGAGAACCGGAGGTTCAAAGCCCTCGTCAGCTCACCTTCGTGGAAACCGCCTTTCTTGGGCGGACTTGAATGCCAAACCGCAGGTACGATTGTTTCTTGAGCGGATCGTCTGCGAATGGCACAGGTCTTCGCCAACAACGGAGCTCTCGCATGACCATGAACAGTATCGGTATTCCCGAAGGTTTCGAGCCTCACTTCCGCAAGAGCCCTTTCACCAATCCTTGGGAACCGCTCTATTCGAAGCGGACGGACAAAGCCGTGATCATCGGATTACGGCTAGCCAAGCCGCACACCAACGCGCGTGGCAACGTTCATGGCGGGCTGATCTCAGCGCTTGCTGACAACGCGATGGGCTATAGTTGCGCACAGGCGATTGGCTGGGCATCGTCGCTAGCGACGATCACTCTCGCGGTCGACTTCACTGGCATCGCCCAGATCGGGCAATGGCTCGCTGTGGACAGCGAGGTGATCAAAACCGGCAGAACGGTCTGCTTCGCGCAAAGCCTAATCAAGGCCGACGACAGTATAATCGCTCGGGCAAACGCCACGTTTCGCGTGGTGCCGAAGCATGAGGGTGACACTCATCCCCGTTAGCCGTTGACGCCGCGCCAAACAATCGGTCTGAGAGAGCTTTTAGATCGATCCAGGTCTGCTCCGGTCAACATGCGAAGAACTCAATATGAGCAGCTCGGGTCCGCTATACTCCGCTGTCCGGACTTCAACGAGGCGCGCGGCCACTTCGCTGATCGGCCATCATCGGACTCATGTGCCGCAGCAGTCCGACACGCATTG
Source organism: Bradyrhizobium sp. UFLA05-153 (assembly GCF_054185185.1). Taxonomy (NCBI): domain Bacteria; kingdom Pseudomonadati; phylum Pseudomonadota; class Alphaproteobacteria; order Hyphomicrobiales; family Nitrobacteraceae; genus Bradyrhizobium; species Bradyrhizobium sp. UFLA05-153. Next base: position 4,721 of record NZ_JBBIAM010000004.1, on the reverse strand, counting down.
TGGTCCAGCGGCGCCTGCGACGAAGCAACCAGACGAAGGCACTTCAGACTGGGTGTCTTAGCCCGATTTAGAAAGCCTTAAGGTCTCTCCTTCATATCGCGGGTTCGATGGTGCCACCGGCACGGCGGATGCCCGGTACCGTCTGGATGCCTATCCAACGCTCTCGAATAGAGCCGTCTAACAAAGCCAGCGCGACTAACTGAAGACCTTCGGGGGACCTGCCTCATGGGGCGAAGACGCGCGTCGACTTACCATATCCAACGCAAACTGCTGATTACTCGCGAATGGCGGCGTTGGCTTCAGACTCATTCGATCGATCGCGGGGCAGCCACCGCCCGTGATACGTTGAGGTTCTTTTGCGAACTAGAGGACAAGCGCTCCCCGCTCCTGAAATTCCAAGCGAGGGGGCGAGACAAGTGGAAAATTATCAGCGGCTGGTTGCTCGCTTGCGGCCAGCATGGGGACGGACAATGCCCGCAGTCTTAGACCCCGAAGAGATTGTTGTCTTGGCCAACCACGGAGTGATGAGACTGCGCTCTGCAGTCGCGAGAGCGATGGCGTTGCTGCCCGAAGATCGCGATGTGGCGACAATAGTCCGAAAAGGCCAGCTGTCGCAGTCGATCCTTGGTTTCGAGCAGATCAAGCAGCTTGCGGCGCAGTGGGAGCCGGCGGAGCAGCCTGTACCTCCGGAGACTGCCTCACCGGGTCCGTAGCCATCTGGCGGCCTCGCTGCCGAAGAGGAAGCTTCCGGGGCCCACCAGGGATGATGCGTTCTCGTAAGTCGAGACTGCCGTGCGTCCTGCTCAATGTCCGCTAGGCCCTCGATAGCGAACCAGCTTCCGCATCGCCGCGAAATGACGCGATGGGCCATCAGTCGACATTTCGGCAGGGCTGCTCAACGTCCGCCATTAAGCAAACGTATCATTACCCTCGCCATGGCCGGATGCTTCCGGTTCTTTACCGTCACCCGGTGCTTCGACCGTTCGCCCTAATAGGAGGGCGGTCGCGGTGCTTCGACACTAAACTCTCAAGGCCGAAACCTGCACGCATTGCAAGATGCTTCCGGGAGAATAGTTGTTAAACCTTAGTGCTTGTTCGAATGAATTTTCGTGGGAATCACTCGCGCAAAATCAATGCATCATTGGCGCGATTCTATAGATAACTTGTAAACGTTCGGATCGAATTTGTCGCCGCGCTCCCTACCAACGACTGGACGGCGGAGCTGGATGGATGCCATTTTTTCCTAGCTGGTGAGATCCGCGCCTTCATCCCAAGACCGGTGGCGAGCGGAACCAAGGCAGAGGCGTTCGAAGTTTCTGCGTTAGTGTCACGGGGGATCGCGATGATGAGACGAGCAATCCCAGCTTTTGTAGCATTGATTGCGCTCAGCCAAACGGCCACAGCTGGTGTCTCTTGCGCCGTTGTCCGTTTCTATGTCGCCAAATACTCGGAAGCGGCCGCTGAGACGTGGGCACGAAGTCACGGCGCCAGCGATGCCGAAATCGAAACGGCGCGTCGTTGTCTGCATCATAGCGCTAACGTGCAGGCTGCAAGCTCGGCTGCGAGGTCACAGGTGCTCGCTCCTGTAACCGAGCAGGAGCGGGCCCGGCGCGAACCAAACGAACGCGATCCAGATCAGGAAGCGTCGCTCGTCGTATCTGTACAGGATCAGCGCGCCGACCCCGAGAAGGATAGTCATGGCGACGAACCACGCGTTCAAGGCATCATCAGTCCGAAGGAGATCGAGGATCCTTCCGCTGGACATGTGAGCCACGAGGTCAAGGATCTCGCTCCCTCCGATAGAAAGACTACCACGTTGCGTCCACGCTATGTGGGTTCTATGCATCGCGCCGACAGTAGGGGAGTGACGGGCCATGTGGCATGGTTCAAACGTCTCTGGGGTCACCTAGTTGGGCAGCGCCGATCCAGCATCGCCCTTTTTGCATTTCCTCGATGGGGATCGAATAAGGTACGGCGTCATCTCAGCGGGACCGTACCAGGCCGTCGCGCTTGATCGATGCCAGACGATGATGCGTCGGTCGAACTCCAGGATTTGGGCCTTCAGCGCCCGCAATTGACTGCCGACAGCCGCAAGACATGCGCGGGCGACCTCTGGGAGCCGGCGGTCGGCTGTATCGGCGACGACTTCCAGCAATTGCTCGACACCCCGGCGCCCGACGAGAGCGACAATCCCGAATTCGGCAAGATAGGCGCGGATTGAATTGATGACCGCAGTCTGCTGGCGGATGAAGAGATGGCGCGCTCGATGCAGCATCAGGCCGCTCTGTTGCTCGACCGTCTTGGTCGGCACGAACCGCATGTTGGGTCTCGTGACCGCCTCGCAAATCGCCTCCGCATCGGTGGTGTCGTTCTTCTGCCGCTTGACGTAGGGCTTCACATAGGCGGGAGGCATCAACCGCACCGTATGCCCCAACGCCTGCAGTTCGCGGGACCAATAATGGGATGACGCGCAAGCCTCGATTCCTACCAGGCACGGCGACAACTTCTCAAAGAAGGACAGCACGAAACGGCGCTTGAGCTGGCGGCGGATCACCACCTGACCGGTTCCATCGACGCCATGCACTTGAAAGACCGACTTCGCGATATCCAGACCAATCGTCGAAATTGACTGCATAGGCTGCTCCTCCGAATCGTGGGAGCCTCAAACGGCGCCCACTCCTTGGCACTCTCGTGCCCGTGGAGGAGCCGTCCACAGCATCAAAACCGGAACTCAGCCAGGCAGTCACGGGGCGAGGCCGCTAGGCGGGCTTGCTACGCTTCGCCGTCTCGCACTGCTTGTTGCAGCCGGCATCGAGCCGCTTGCAGCGATTCCTTTATGCGGCTCGCCATGGCGTCAACCGCGGAATCCAGCGCGGCACATTAGTCCGAAAGCTCTCGTACTCCGTGCCGAATGTTTGCTTGAGCGTCGGTTCTTCGTACATCACCACAAAGAGATGAAAAAACAGCCAGAGTAGCGCGCCGTACCAGAGGAGACGCCAGTCACCAAACAAAAGGGCCTGACCAAAAATGACTGCGACGACCGCGATGTAGATCGGATTTCGCACGTAGCGATAAAGGCCAGTCACTACGAGCTTTTGTGTCGGCGCGATCGGGGCGGGCGTCCCCAGCCCCTCCAGCGCAAAACGGGCAAATGAATCCACAAGTCCGGGCACTCCGACGATGATCAATATACCGCCGAGGATGCGGGTTAGATCGACGCCGAAAAAAGCTGGCCGAAATTCCCACTGCGTGACCCACCAGGGGACGAAGCCTGCCAGCACCAACGGCGCAATGACGAAGAACAGAGCGGAGCCCAAGATAGCAATCGCTTTCGACATTGCGTACTCCTACGACCCGACAAGAATAGCTCAGCAAATCACTTTCTGCTTCGAGCGTTGAACGTGGCTCCACAATTAGTTGTGCCGGCCGTCGAGTTCTACAGCAGCCGCTCCCAGAGCCCTCAGGAGTCCGCCGGGAGCCTTTCCCTCCACCAGTTAGGGGGGCCTCGATCCACACAAACGCACCCATGGACTCCGCTGAGTCACCGAGAGGCATCGTAGTCGGAAACTACCCAGCATCCCGCACTTAGACCCGGCTCGCGATCTGGAGGCGAGGGGGTTAGGTCATGATGGCCTATCCGAGCGGCAGCGGATTACGACGCCTGGCGTGAGAAGCGCGACGGGACCGCCTGGAAGGATCGGATGCACGAACTTGCGATGCCGCTGCCGACGCAGAGGCTCGACGGAACGGCGCGCTGCTTCTGTGGCGATGCGATCACAAACGCCACGGTCGGCGCTCATGTCCGCGCCGCGCACTCCGCAATCGGCGAGCGGTAATACGTTACTGGATCAAGGATGAAGAACGCACGATGAGGTGTGATGGTTCGGTCAAATGAAGAGTAGCGCGAGCGCCATCAGTGCCGCCGTTAGCACGGACAGCGAGGTGACAGACACGATGAACGACCAGTCATTGTCCATGCCCGCACGCTACTCGTTTCCGAGAGGCGCTGGATTCACATGCGATAATGCGCAGGGGCCGTGAGTAGGCAATGGTTTGCGTGACCAGTGCCACTAGCAGCCTCGGCCTAACCAAGCCTCCAGCCGGTTGCCGGGGCTGCTAGCCCTTTGGGCCGATTCGCGTTTTCCGCCGGAGTGCCTATCTTCCGCTCATGCGTAGCGCCTTTCAGCTTTGCCTGGCGACCGCCGGGAAGCAGGTCCCCTCGGGGCCGGAGTGGTTTCACGAAGTCAAACACGACGGCTACCGGATGCTGGTGATCCGGGAGAACGCGCGCGTGCGCCTGCTGTCCCGCAACGGCAGCGACTGGACGAATCGTTATCCGTGGATCGCCGAAGCCGCGCTGAAGAACCGGCAGAGGCACTTCGTCATCGACGGCGAGGTCGTGATCCTCGGCGTTGACCGCATTTCCGACTTCAATGCGCTGCACTCCCGCAAGCACGATCACGAGGTCCAACTCTACGCCTTCGATGTTCTGGCCATCGGCGGCGACGATCTGCGCGATTTGCCGCTGCATCTGCGCAAGACCAAACTGGAGACACTGTTGGCACACAGGCCGGACGGGATCACCGTTGCCCCGTTCGAGCGCGGCGAGATGACCGGCCTTACCGGGGCGGGCGACAGAAGCACTGGATCAAGATGCTATGGGGCGGGGCGGACGGCGAGGGTTTGTGGCACGCTCGGCGCTCTGTCCAAAGACACCAAAG